>CAJYRH010000379.1 GCA_913776795.1 uncultured Pseudorhodoferax sp.
GAAGAGTTCGGGGCTCATGCTGGTCTTGCCCACGGCGGCCACCTGGCGCCGCACGGCAAGACCAGCATGAGCCCCGAACTCTTCGCCTTGCAGGCGGGAGCCGGCTGCTGGGGCCTGACCGTGGCGACCTTCCACCAGGTGCGCGTGGCGCGCGCCGCGGGCTGGCGGCGCATCCTGCTGGCCAACGAGGCGGTGGGCAGGCAGGAGCTGGCCTACTACATCGCGGAGCTGAACGCCGACCCGGCCTTCGACTTCTACCTGTACGTGGATTCCGTGGAGGGCGTGGAGCGCCTGTGCGCAGCAGCGCAGCAGCATGGCGCACGCCGGCCCTTGCAGGTGTTGTTGGAGGTGGGCTATGCCCATGGCCGCTGCGGCGTGCGGAACGTGGACGACGCGCTGCGCGTGTGCCAGGCGGTCCGCGCCGCGCAAGGCATGCTGCGGCTGGTCGGCGCGTCCGGCTTCGAGGGCCTGAACCAGTACGGCGGCCCTGCCGACCGCGAACGCAATGCGCAGGCCTTCCTGCAAGGCATGGCCGCCATGGTGCGCGCGGTCGACCAGGGCGGGCTGTTCGATGCCGAGCACATTCTGTTGAGCGCCGGCGGCTCGGCCTTCTACGACATCGTGCTGCGGGAGTTCGCCGCGGTGGCGCTGTCGCGGCCGTGCCGCACCGTCGTGCGCAGCGGCTGCTACCTCACGCACGACAACCTGCTGTACCGCACGCTGCAAGGCGAGGTGGAAGAGCGCCTCGGCCTGGTTGAACCGGGCGGCAACGGCGACGAGGGCACCGCCCGCCTGGGCCGCAAGCTGCAGCCCGCCATCGAGGTCTGGGGCCAGGTCATCTCGGCACCCGATGCGCAGACCGTCGTGCTCGGCGCCGGCCGGCGCGACTTCGGCCAGGACGCCGGCAATCCCGTTCCCGTGCGCTGGTACCGCGCCGGTCCGGCGCGATGTGCCAGTCTGACCGGCAGCCCCCAGGTCGGCATGGTCAGCGACCAGCACACCAACCTGGTCCTGCAGCCGGGCCACGGCATCGCCGTTGGCGATCTCGTCGCGCTGGGCGTCTCCCACCCGTGCACCACCTTCGACAAGTGGCAGGTGCTCTATGTCATCGACGACGACGGCACGGTGGTCGATGCCGTGCGCACCTGGTTCTAGCCGCCTGTCGCCAGCGCCCTTCCTTTTTTCTCTACACATCCAGTCCCCATGAACCCCCACCATTTCGACCTGTTGATCCGCGGCGGCACGGTGATCGACGGCAGCAAGAAGCCCCGTTTCGACGCCGACGTCGGCGTGCTGCAGGGGCGCATCGCGGCCATCGGCGATCTGTCGGCTGCGACGGCCGACACCGTGCTGGACGCGGCGGGCCGTATCGTCGCGCCGGGCTTCATCGATTCGCACACGCACGACGACCAGGCCGTGGTATCGCATGCCGGCATGCCGGCCAAGGTCTCCCAGGGCGTGACCACGGTGGTGACGGGCAACTGCGGCGTCAGTGCCGCGCCGCTGCGCGACGGCATGGACCTGCCCATGCCGCTGAACCTGATCGACGCGCCGGTGCAGGGCCGCTTCGGCACGTTCCGCGCCTACCTGGATGCGCTGCGCGCCACGCCGTCGTCTGTCAACGTGGCCGCGATGGTGGGGCACTCCACCCTGCGCGGCATGACCATGGACGCGCTGGACCGGCCCGCCAACGCGGCCGAGATCGCCGCCATGCGCGCCCACGTCGAAGAGGCGCTGTCGGCCGGCGCGATCGGCATGTCCACCGGCACCTTCTATGCCACGGCCACGCACGCCACCACCGAAGAGATCATCGAGGTGGGCAGGCCGTTGACCGGACGCGGCGCGCTGTACGTCACGCACATGCGCGACGAGGCAGACCGCATCGAGGAAGCCATGGAGGAGTCCTTCGCCATCGGCCGCGCGCTTGGCGTGCCGGTGGTGCTGTCGCACCACAAGGCCATGCACAAGCCGAACTTCGGCAAGACGCGCACCACGCTGCCCAGGATCCGCGAGGCCATGCAGCACCAGTGCGTGGCGCTGGACTGCTACCCCTATGCGGCCGGCTCCACCATGATCCGCACCGACCGCGGCATGCTGGACAACCGCGTGCTGATCGCCAGCAGCGAGCCCCACCCCGAATGCGTGGGCCGCGACCTGGTCGACATCGCTGCCGAGTGGAAGGTCTCCAAGGAAGACGCCGCGCGCCGGCTGCAGCCCGGCAGCGCCATCTACTTCATGATGGACGAAGACGACGTGCAGCGCGTGCTGGCCTTCGACGAGACCATGATCGGCTCGGACGGCATTCCGCTGGGCGACAAGCCGCACCCGCGCCTGTGGGGCACCTTCCCGCGCGTGCTGGGCCACTACAGCCGCGACCTGGGCCTGTTCCCGCTGGAGACGGCGGTATGGAAGATGACCGGCCTCACGGCACGCAACTTCGGCCTGCACGGCCGCGGCACGCTGCAGGTCGGCCACCATGCCGACATCGTCGTCTTCGACGCCGCGACGGTGCGCGACGCGGCCGACTACGACACACCCACGCGGCCGGCCGAGGGCATCGCCGCCGTGATCGTCAACGGCGTGGTCACCTGGCGCGACGGCCAGCACACCGGCGCACGCAGCGGCCAGGTGATCGTGCGGGCCGACCGGGCCGACGCCTGAGCAGGAGACCGCACGCGCAGCGTTCGCTGTTCGCAGCCACCGAGCACACCACCCCCGCCACCACATGGTCACCGATGTATTGGTCCTGGGCGCCGGCATGGTCGGCACCTGCACCGCCCTGCAGCTGGCGTTGCGGGGCCACTCGGTGGCCTTGGTGGACCGGCGGGAAGCTGGCCGCGAAACCTCGTACGGCAATGCGGGCATCATCCAGCGCGAAGCCGTGGAGCCCTATGCCTTTCCGCGCAGCTGGTCGGCGGTGCGCGATGTGGCCCTGCGCCGTGGCATGGATGTGCATTACCACCTGGGCGCGTTGCCCGCGGTGGCGGCGCCGCTGGCGCGCTACTGGCACGCTTCGGCTCCGGCGCGCTATGCGCCACTCGCGCATGCGTACAGCCGCCTGATCGAACAGTGTCTGAAAGAACACGACGCGCTGATCGAACAGTCCGGTGCCGCAGACCTGGTGCGCAGGCAGGGCTATCGACTGGCGTTTCGGAGCACCGCCGCGATGGATGCGGCCGCAGCGCGGGCCGAGGCACTGCGCCTGCGCCACGGCATCGGATTCGAGCTGCTCGACGGCGCGGCACTGGCGCGTGCCGAGCCTGGCCTGCGGACGCGGCTGGCAGGTGCACTGCATTGGCCCGATCCGTGGTCGGTCAGCGATCCCGGCGCGCTGGTGGACCGCTATGCGCAGAGGTTTCGTGCGCTCGGCGGTCATGTGGCCATGGGCGATGCCTGCACGCTGACGTCCGTGGCGGGGGGCTGGCAGGTGCGCGGCGCCGACGGCCTGCTGACGGCACGCCACGCCGTCATTGCGCTCGGCCCGTGGGCGGCCGGGTTGACGGCCAGGCTGGGCTACACCTTGCCGCTGTTCATCAAGCGCGGCTACCACCACCACTACCGTGGCGGCCCCGGCCTGCGGCTGCCGATGCTGGACGCGGAGCGTGGCTTTGCGATGGCCCCCATGGCGCAGGGCCTGCGGCTGACGACCGGCGCGGAGTTCGCACGTCTCGGCGCACCCGCCACGCCGGTGCAACTGCGCAAGGTCGAGCGGGCCGCGCGGGAACTGATCGACCTGTCCGAGCCGGTGGAGACCGAGCCCTGGCTCGGCAACCGCCCGTGCACCGTGGACATGAACCCCGTCATCGGCGCGGCGCCGCGGCACGCGGGCTTGTGGTTCAACTTCGGGCATGGCCACCAGGGCTTCACGCTGGGGCCGGTCAGCGGGCGCCTGTTGGCCGACCTGCTCGAAGGCGGCCAGCCCTTCGTCGACCCCGGCCCCTATGCGCCGACGCGCTTCGCCCACCGTGGGTAGCGCCGGACGTCCGGCCAAGACGGCCTTGCGGCCGCCACGCGCCCTACTCGGACGTGACCGCGACGATCCGGGCGCGCTGCCGGCTCACGCTGATGAAGGCGTGGCCCAGGCGGCTGTCGAAGTAGACCGAATCGCCGCGCGCCAGCCGCACGACCTCGCCGTGGCGGAAGTGCAGCTCGACCTCGCCCGACAGCACGTAGACGAACTCTTCACCGAGGTGGGTGACGTAGTCGTCGGGACTCTCGATGCGGCGCGCGTGCACCGTGCCGACGATGGGGCTCATGCGTTTGCCGGCGGCGGTGGTACCCAGGAACTCGTAGTCGACCGCCAGGCCGCGGTACACGACCCCCTTGTCGGCACGGGTGACCACCGGCCCGTCGAGTTGCGTCGGCTTGACGCCAGGGCCGGCGAACATGGCATTCATGTCCATCTCCAGCGCGCGGCCCAGCGCGGTGAAGCTCTCGTAGCCCAGCGCCATCTGTCCCCGCTCGGCGCGGGAGATGCTGGTGATCGACACGCCGGAACGCTCGGCCAGATCGTTCAGGGTCCAGCCCAGCCGCTTGCGCGCCGTGCGCAGGCGATGGCCGAAGGTCGTGCGGTCCAGCGTTGGCGGCGCGACCTTGGGCTTGGCGGTCTTCTTGCCGATGGTGTGTGGTTGCACGCAGGTCTTCCTGAGGGGTGCCTCGAATTCTGCCATCCGTGCTGCGCTGCCGGCCCGCCGTTCCGATCTTTGCCTCTAAGCAGTTTGCGGATACACAAATTTTGATCGAACAACTTATCAGCAATAGGCCGAATCGATCATCCAAAAAATTGCGTAAACGCAAATACCTCCATACACTTTTCTTGATCGCACGACAGCGTCACCGGTGGGTCGCCGCACAGCGCAGCCGATGACCGTTCCTTCCCGCATCCGCACCCCTCTGGAGAGTTGACGATGAAACGAAGAATGCTGGCCGCGTTGGCCGCCGTGTGCCTGTCGGCCGCGGCACTGCCCGCCATGGCGCAAACCGCGCCCAAGACGCTCAAGCTCGTGGCCCATGCGGACCTGAAGATCCAGGACCCGACCTTCACCACCGCCTACATCACGCGCAACTTCGGCCACATGGTCTACGACACCCTGTTCGCGCAGGACGCCAGGGGCCAGCCGCAGCCGCAGATGGTGGAAAAGCACACCGTCTCCAGGGACGGCAAGACGTGGACCTTCACGCTGCGCGAAGGTCTGAAGTTCTCCGACGGTGCCGCCGTGACGTCCGCCGACGCCATCGCTTCGTTGCAGCGCTTCGTGGCGCGCGACAGCCTGGGCCGCGCCATGGTCGCAGGCGGTGTGGATTGGAAGGCGGTGGACGCACGCACGTTCACGATGACGCTGCAAGAGCCCTTCGGCATGGTGCTGGAAACCCTGGCAAAGCCTTCGAGCTACCCGGCGCTGATCCTGCCGGAGCGGCTGGCCAGGATGCCGGCCACGTCCCCGCTGCCGGAGGTGCTGGGGTCCGGACCCTTCGTGTTCAAGCGCGACGAGTGGGTGCCCGGCAACAAGGTCGTGTTCGTGCGCAACCCGCATTACCTGCCCCGCAGCGAGCCCGCGAGCGGCCTTTCGGGCGGCAAGAAGAGCGCCTTCGACCGCGTCGAGTGGCTGTACCTGCCCGATTCCAACAGCGCCATCGCGGCGCTCAAGCGCGGCGAGGTCGACTTCATCGAGCAATTGCCGCCGGATTACATCGCGCCGCTGCGCACCGATGCCGGCGTGAAGGTCGGCGCGTTCGGCACCTACCAGGGCCTGCTGGTGATGAACCAGACGCAGCCGCCGTTCGACAACCCGAAGGTACGGCAGGCCTTGCTGATGGCCGTCAGCCAGGACCGCTTCAACGCCGCCATGGGCAACCCGATCGACATGCGCATGGCGTACTGCGGCAGCTTCTTCATCTGCGGCAGCGCCAACGACACGACGGCCGGCGCCGAGCCGTTCCGCACACCCGACGTGGCCAAGGCCAAGAAGGCGCTGTCCGAGGCCGGCTACAAGGGCGAGAAGGTGGTCATCCTGGTGCCCAGCGACATCGCCTTCCTGAACGGCGTGGCGCTGATGGCGGCGCAGACCATGAAGAGCATCGGCATGAACGTGGATGCGCAGACCATGGACTGGGCGTCGATCGGTGCGCGCCGCCTCAAGAAGGAGCCGGCCGATGCCGGCGGCTGGAACATGTTCGTCACCTGGGCCGGCGAGTTCGACTCCAATTCGCCGGTCAGCAACGTCTGGCTGGGCGCGGCATGCGGATCGTCGTTGCCGGGCTGGCCTTGCGACAAGACGCTGGACACGCTGCGCACGGGCTGGGTCAAGGCGACCGATCCGGCGGACCGCAAGAAGGCGCTCGACGCCTTCCACGAGCGCGCGTTCGTCGCCGTGCCCTACATCATGGCCGGCCAGTACTCGGCGGCCTACGCGGCGCGAGCCAACCTCAAGGGTCTGGACAAGCTGTGGGCCGGCCTGCCGACGGTCTGGGTTCTCGACAAGTAAGACGAGCAGACCGCATACCGCGCCACGACCATGGGCTTTCTTCTCCGACGCATTCTGGCCACGTTCCCGGTCATGGCCGTGGTGGCCGTCCTGGTGTTCCTGCTGATCCACCTGTCGCCGGGCGACCCGGCCGCGTTGATCGCGGGGGACCTCGCCACCGGCGAGGACATCCGCAAGCTGCGCAGCGCCCTGGGGCTCGATCTGCCGCTGTGGCAGCAGTTCGGGCTGTGGATCGGGCGCCTGCTCACCGGCGACCTGGGCACGTCCATCTTCACGCAGGTGCCCGTCACCACGCTGCTGGCCCAACGGCTGGAGCCGACGTTGTCGATGACCGTGCTGACCATGGCGATCACGCTGGTGCTGGCCGTGCCCCTGGGCACGCTGGCAGCGTACCGCGCCGGCACCTGGATCGACCGGCTGGTCATGGTGTTCGCGGTGCTGGCGTTTTCGGTGCCGGTGTTCCTGGTGGGCTATCTGCTGATCTACGCGTTCGCCGTGCAGCTGCCGTGGTTCCCGGTGCAGGGCTACACGCGCCTGTCCGACGGCGTCGGCCCCTGGCTGCGCAGCGTGGTGCTGCCGTGCACGAACCTCTCGCTGTTCTACATCGCGCTGGTCACGCGCATGACGCGCGCCACGGTGCTGGAGGTGCTGCACGAGGACTACATCCGCACGGCACGCGCCAAGGGCCTGGGCGTGCTGGCCGTGCTCGGCCACGCGCTGCGCAACGCGGCGATCCCGATCGCCACGACGGTCGGCGTGGGCGTCGCCATGCTGATCGGCGGCGTGGTGGTCACCGAGACGGTGTTCGCCATCCCTGGCGTCGGCCGCCTGGTCATCGAATCCGTGCAGCGCCACGACTACCCGGTGATCCAGAGCGTGCTGCTGGTCTCCGCCGCGGTCTATGTGCTGGTCAATCTGCTGATCGACCTGAGCTACCGCCTGTTCGATCCGCGCATCCAGTACTGACCCCATGGACACCTTGTTGCAAGAGCCCGGGACCTGAACATGTCGACGTCCATCCCTGTGATCGAGGCGCCCGCGCAGGGCGCGGCGGCGCCGCAAGAGCCGCCCTTCGCACCGCCGCGCCTGCGCTGGCTGCGCAAGCACCCCACGCTGTTCATCGGCGCGCTGCTGCTGCTGGCGGTCACGGCGCTGTCCCTCGCCGCGCCCTGGATCGCCACGCACGACCCGGCCGACATGGACGTGCTCGCGCGCATGCAGCCGCCGTCGGCGGAACACTACTTCGGCACCGACGCACTGGGCCGCGACGTGTTCAGCCGTGCGGTGTGGGGCGGGCGCGTGTCGATGGTGGTGGGCGCCAGCGTTGCCGTGCTCGCCATCGTCTTCGGCGTGCTGCTCGGCCTGGTGGCGGGCTTCGTGCGCTGGACCGACGGCCCGCTGATGCGCGTGATGGATGGCCTGATGGCCATTCCCGGCATCCTGCTGGCCATCGCGCTGATGGCGGTCACCCGCGCCAGCCTGACCACCGTGATCGTGGCCATCGCCATCCCCGAGATTCCCCGCGTGGTGCGGCTGGTGCGCTCGCTGGCGCTGGGCCTGCGCGAACAGATGTTCGTCGAGGCGGCCCACGCGGTGGGCACCCGGCTGCCGGTGATCCTGTGGCGCCATGTGCTGCCCAACATCGTGGCGCCGCTGACGGTGCAGGCCACCTTCGTCGCTGCGTCGGCGGTGCTGACCGAAGCGGTGCTCTCGTTCCTGGGCGTGGGCGTGCCATCGCAGATCCCGAGCTGGGGGAACATGATGGCCGAGGGGCGCAACTTCGTCGCCGTGGCCTTCCACGTCATCCTGTACCCGGGCCTCTTGCTCGCCGCCACCGTGCTGGCCATCAACATGCTGGGCGACGGCTTGCGCGACGCGCTCGACCCGCGCCTGGCGCACCAACTCTGACGGCGCTGCAGGCCAGCGTCACGCCATGACCACCAACCTCCTCCACACCACCCCGCTCGAACCCGGCGCGCCCGTGCTCGAGGTCGACAACCTGCGCACCCACTTCCGCACGCTCTCGGGCCTGGTGCGTTCCGTGGACGGCGTCAGCTACACGGTGCGCGCCGGCCGCACGCTGGGCGTCGTCGGCGAATCGGGCTGCGGCAAGAGCGTGACCGCGCTGTCGATTTTGCGGCTGGTGCCCACGCCGCCCGCAGTGCACCACGGCGCGGTGCGCTGGCGCGGCACCGACCTCATGCAGCTGAGCGAGCGCGAGATGCGGCGTGTGCGCGGCAACCGCATCTCGATGATCTTCCAGGAGCCGATGACGTCGCTCAACCCGGTGCTGACCGTGGGCCGGCAGATCGCCGAGACGGTGCAGCTGCACGAAGGCGCGAGCCAGGCGCAGGCACTGCAGCGCGCCGTGGAGATGCTGCGCGTGGTGCAGATCCCCGAGCCGGAGCGGCGCGTGAACGAGTACCCGCACCAGCTGTCCGGCGGCATGCGGCAGCGGGTGATGATCGCGCTGGCCCTGGCGTGCAGCCCCGAAGTGCTGATCGCCGACGAACCCACCACGGCGCTCGACGTGACCATCCAGGCCCAGATCCTCGACCTCATCAGGCGGCTGCAGAAGGAGTTGGGCATGGGCGTGGTGATGATCACGCACGACCTGGGCGTGGTGGCCGAAAGCTGCGACCGCGTCGTCGTCATGTACGCGGGCCGCAAGGTGGAAGAGGCCGACGTGGTCGATCTGTTCGAACGGCCCTTGCACCCGTACACGCGCGCGCTGATGGCGTCGATGCCGGCCATGAACACGAGCGCCACGCGGCTGACGGAGATCCCGGGCATGGTGCCGGCCCCGCACGAGCTCGGCCGGGGCTGCGCGTTCGCTGCGCGCTGCCCTCTGGCGCGGGCCCGCTGCCGCGTGGAAGCGCCGGCACTGTCGCAGCACGGCCAGGACCACGTCGTCGCCTGCTTCGCGGTACAGGAATCGTGGAGCGATGCTCCCCAGCGCATGGAGGTGGCGGCATGACGACGACTCTGCTCGAGGTGCGCGACCTCAGGAAGCACTATGCCAGCCCCAAGCGCTGGCTGCAGCCGGCGCGGCCAGCGGTGCGGGCGGTCGACGGCGTCTCCTTCTCGGTCGCGCGCGGCGAGACCCTTTCCCTGGTCGGCGAATCGGGCTGCGGCAAGA
>CAJYRH010000380.1 GCA_913776795.1 uncultured Pseudorhodoferax sp.
CCCAACTACCTCAAGCACGGCAACGTGCCGGTGCTCGAGGTGCGCGGCGAGGTCTTCATGCGGCGCGACGAATTCGAAGCGCTCAACGAACGCCAGCGCGAGAGCGGCGGCAAGACCTTCGTGAACCCGCGCAACGCCGCCGCCGGCGTGGTGCGCCAGCTCGACGCCGGCATCGCCCAGCAACGCCCCCTGAGTTTCTTCGCCTACGGCCTGGGCGAGGTGCAGGGCTGGGAGCCCCCGGCCACGCATTCGGCCACGCTGGACGCGCTGGCCGCCATGGGCGTGCCCGTCAACAAGGACCGCCAGGTGGTGCAGGGCGCCCAGGGCCTGGCGGACTTCCATGCGCTGGTCGCGGCCGCGCGGGACAGCCTGCCGTTCGACATCGACGGCGTGGTCTACAAGGTGGATGACCGCGGCCTGCAGCTGCAGCTGGGCTTCAAGTCGCGCGAGCCGCGCTGGGCCGTGGCCCACAAGTACCCGGCGCAGGAGCAGATCACGCGGCTCAACGGCATCGAGATCCAGGTCGGCCGCACCGGCAAGCTCACGCCCGTGGCCAAGCTGGAGCCCGTGTTCGTGGGCGGCACCACGGTCAGCAACGCCACGCTGCACAACCTGTTCGAGATCCGGCGCAAGCGCGTGCGCGTGGGCGACCGCGTCATCGTGCGGCGGGCCGGCGACGTGATCCCCGAGGTGGTCGGCGTGGTGCCGGGCCCGCGCGAAGGCTACGTGCCCAACTTCCGCATGCCGCGCCAATGCCCGGTCTGCGGCAGCGCCGTGGTGCGCGAGCCCGACGGCGTCAACCACCGCTGCTCGGGTGGCCTGTTCTGCCCGGCCCAGCGCAAGCAGGCGCTTCTCCACTTCGCGGGCCGGCGCGCCATGGACATCGAAGGCCTGGGCGACAAGCTCGTCGACCAACTCGTCGACGGTGGCCTGATCCGCACGCTGCCCGAGCTCTACAAGCTCGGCGTGGGCAAGCTCTCGCTGCTCGAACGCATGGCCGACAAGAGCGCCATGAACCTGGTGCAGGCGCTGGAGAACAGCAAGACCACCACGCTGGGCCGCTTTCTCTACGCGCTGGGCATTCGCCACATCGGCGAGTCCACGGCCAAGGACCTGGCCAAGCACTTCGGCCGGCTCGACCCCATCATGGACGCGACGCTGGAGCAGCTGCTGGAGGTCAACGACGTGGGCCCGATCGTGGCCCAGAGCCTGCGCACCTTCTTCGAGCAGCCGCACAACCGCGAGGTGGTGGAACAGCTGCGCGCGGCCGGCGTGCACTGGCCCGAGTCCGAGGGCCTGGGCGCGCAGCGCGTGCCGCTGCCGCTGGCCGGCAAGACCTTCGTGCTGACCGGCACGCTGCCGACGCTCTCGCGCGACGTGGCCAAGGAGATGCTGGAGGCGGCCGGCGCCAAGGTGGCGGGCTCGGTGTCCAAGAAGACCGACTACGTTGTCGCCGGCGAAGAGGCCGGCAGCAAGCTCGAGAAGGCGCAGGCGCTGGGCATCGCGGTGCTGGACGAGGCTGGCATGCTGGCCCTGTTGCCCAAGGAGGAAGCATGACCGTCCGCGAGATCCTCAAGATGGGCGATGCGCGCCTGCTGCGCGTGGCGCAGCCCGTGCCGCCCGAGTCCTTCGATTCGGACGCGCTGCACCTGCTGGTGTCCGACCTGTTCGACACCATGCACGCCGTCAACGGCGCGGGCCTGGCGGCGCCGCAGATCGGCGTGGATCTGCAGCTGGTGATCTTCGGCAGCAACGAACGCAACCCACGCTATCCCGACCGGCCGCTCGTGCCCATCACGGTGCTGTGCAACCCCGTCATCACGCCGCTGTCGACCGACGAGGAAGAGGATTGGGAAGGCTGCCTGTCCGTGCCAGGCCTGCGCGGCGTGGTGCCGCGTTGGTCGAAGGTCCGCTACACGGGCTTCGACCAATACGGTGACGCGATCGACCGCACCGTGGAGGGCTTCCACGCCCGCGTGGTGCAGCATGAGTGCGACCACCTGATCGGCAAGCTCTACCCGATGCGGGTGCGCGACTTCACACGGTTCGGCTTCACCGAAGTGCTCTTCCATGGCATCGCCGCCAGCGAGGACGACTGAAGCCCGCGGCCGTTCAAATACAGAGGCGGTGCCTGCTGCACAGGCCCTGGCGCGGGCAAGATCGCCGAGGGCGCGCGGCTCGATGCGCTGCGGGTCCACCGCATAGCCGACGGCCGCGCGGCCCAGGCGGTGCAGAGTGCAGAGGCGCCGATGGACTGCCTCCAAGCCTCCACACGGCCTGTGATTGATCAATGATCACGGCGCCTCGAGCACGAGCCGGATGCCGACCAGCGTGTAGCGCGTCTCGGGCGTGTTCCAGTTGCGAAAGCCGCAGCGTGCATAGAGCGGCCAGGTGTGCCAGGAGCCACCGCGGCGGACCTTGACGTCGCCCTCGGCCGGGCCTTGGGGATCGTCTGCAGGGGAGTGGGCGTAGTAGTCGTCGGCATGCCAGTCGGCCGTCCATTCCCACACGTTGCCCAGCATGTCGTGCAGGCCGAAGGCATTGGGCGAGAAGCGACCGACGGGCGCGGTGAACGTGAAGCCGTCGTGGAACGGCACGGCCTGGTCCGCCCACTTCGGCCAGTGCACGGCGGCGTCCCGGTCGAACACATTGGCCTGGCCTTGCAGCGTGGCCGGTGGCGGCTCCGCGCCCTGCTGGCCGGCCCGGCAGGCGTATTCCCACTCGGCCTCGGTCGGAAGCCGGTAGCGCCGGCCCTCGGTGCGCGACAGCCACTGGGCGAGTGCCTGGGCGTCGTTCCAGGTCACGTT
>CAJYRH010000381.1 GCA_913776795.1 uncultured Pseudorhodoferax sp.
CGGCCGCCTTCCGCATCGGCATCGACCTGGGCACGACCCACACCGTGCTGGCGTTCGCGTCGATCGGTGGGGATGACATCCAGGTCTTCCCCGTCCCGCAGAGCATCGCGGCCGGCGAGGTCGCGCCGCGACCGCTGCTGCCTTCGCTGCGCTTCCACGCGGCCGACGGTGCGCTTGCCACGGCGGACCTGCCGCTGCCCTGGCCGTCGGACGAGCCGGCGATCCTGGGCGCGTTCGCGCGCGAACTGGGCCAGCAGACGCCCGGGCGGCTGGTGGCCAGCGCCAAGAGCTGGCTGTCGCACCCTGCCGTCGACCGCACCGCGGCGATCCTGCCCTGGGGCGCACCCGACGACGTGTCCAAGGTCTCGCCGCTGGAGGCCAGCGCGAGCTACCTGCGGCACCTGCGCCTGGCCTGGGACCTGGCCCACCCCGAAGCGCCACTTGCGCAGCAGCCGACCGTGCTCACGGTGCCTGCCTCCTTCGACGATGGCGCGCGCCAGCTCACCTTGCAGGCCGCCAGCCTGGCTGGACTGGGTCCGGTCCATTTGATCGAGGAACCCCAGGCTGCGTTCTACGACTGGGTGTTCGCCCACCGCGCCGATCTCGCCACGGAGCTCGCCGCAACGCGCCGCTTGCTGGTGGTGGACGTGGGCGGCGGCACCACCGACCTCACGTTGATCGAGGTGACGCTGGATGCGCAAGGCCAGCCGCAGCTCGCGCGCACCGGCGTGGGCGACCACCTGGTGCTGGGCGGCGACAACATGGACCTGGCCCTGGCGCGTTGGATCGAGCCGCGGCTGTCCGGCGGCACGCCGGCAGCCCGGCTCAGCGCGGTCCAGCTGGCCCAGCTCACGCAGCGTTGCCGCAGCGCCAAGGAACGCCTGCTGGCGCCGGGCGGCCCCTCGGAGACCACGGTCACGCTGCAGGGCAGCGGCAGCCGGCTGATCGGCGGCGCACGCTCGGCCACGCTGACACGCGCCGATGTGGACCGCCTGCTGGTCGAGGGCTTCTTCCCGCAGGTGCCGGCCGACGCCCAACCCCAGCGTGCCCGCGGCGCGCTGGTGGAATTCGGCCTGCCCTATGCCGCTGACGCCGCCATCACGCGCCACATCGCCGCCTTCCTGCAGCGCCAGGGCGGAGCCCTGCCCGACACCGTGCTGCTCAACGGCGGCGTGTTCCACGCGGCGGTGCTGCGCGAACGCCTGCTCGCCACGCTGCGCAGCTGGCAACCGGCCGGCGCCCAGCCGGTCCTCCTGCTGGAGGCGCCGCAGCTCGACGCCGCCGTCGCGCGCGGCGCCGTGGCCTACGCGATGGCGCGCGCCGGCAGCGCGCCGCGCATCCGTAGCGCCGCCGCACGTGCCTACTACCTTGCGCTCGAGGACGGCCAGGGCGTCTGCGTGCTGCCGCATGGCACGCCCGAGGGCGAGGCCGTGCGGCTCGAGGCGCGGCGCTTCAGCCTGCGCCTGGGGCGCCCGGTGCGCTTCAACCTCGCCACGAGCGCCGTCGACCTGCAGCACCGTGCCGGCGACCTGGTTGCGCTGCAGGACGGCCTGCAGCGCCTGCCACCGGTTGCCACCGTGCTGCAGCCCAGGGCCGGCGCCAGTGGCGAGGTGCAGGTGCTGCTGGATGCCCAGATCACCGAGGTCGGCACGCTGGAGATGCACTGTGTGGCCGCCGACGCACCGCGCCAGCGCTGGAAGCTCGAGTTCCAGCTGCGCGGCGATGCCACTGCGCAGGACGCCGACGCCCCGGTGGCCGCCCACCCGCACCTGCCCGAGGCGCTGGCCGCCATCGACCGCGTCTACGGCGACAAGAAGCAAGGCGTGGACGCCAGAGAGGTGCGCCAGCTGCGCGCCACGCTGGAACGCCTGCTCGGCGAGCGCGCCACCTGGCATGCGGCGCTGCTGCGCTCGCTGTTCGGCGCGCTGCTGAAGGGCGCCAGGCGCCGGCGCCGCTCGCTGCAGCACGAGCGCACCTGGTTCAACCTGGTCGGCTTCACGCTACGCCCTGGCTTCGGCGACGCGCTGGACGGCTGGCGCATGGAACGGATGTGGGAGCTGTTCGGCCCCGGTATCGCGCACAGCCACGACAGCCAGCAATGGTCCGAATGGTGGCTGCTGTGGCGCCGCATCGCCGGCGGCCTGGACGCCGAACAGCAGCAGATGGTCTACGAGGTCATCGCCTACTACCTGCAGCCGCCAGGCTGCACCGACGTTCCGAGGCCCGACGGCCCGCCCATGCAGGCGCTGGACGAGCTGCTGCGCATGGCAGCCTCCTTTGAACGCATCGCCACGGCGCAGAAAACACAGTTCGGCGACTGGGTGCTCCAGCGGCTGGCGCAGCACCCGACGGCCGAACTCTGGTGGGCACTGGGCCGCCTGGGCGCACGCCAGCCCCTGTACGCCAGCCTGCACCATGTGCTGCCGCCGGCCACGGCCCAGGCCTGGCTCGAACGCATCGATGCCATCGCGCCCGATTGGCCGCACGACGAGGCGGCCGCCTTCGCCGTGGCGCAGATCGCCCAGGCCACCGGCGACCGCGCCCGCGACCTGCCCGAGGCCTTGCGCCTGCAGGCTGCAGACCGGCTGCAAGCCGCCCGCGCCGCGCCGAGTTGGGTGGCGATGCTGCGGGAGGTGACCGTGCTGGGCGAGGCGGACCGGCGCCGCGTCTTCGGCGAGGCGCTGCCGACGGGCCTCGTGTTGCTGCCGGGGTGATCCAAACGGCAGCCGGGCGCGTAAGCCCGCGCACCACCACTGGAGCCATCGCATGCCACTGTCCCAGATCGCCATTGCCTATGTCGTCGCCGCACTCGTGTTCCTGGGGCTCGACGCCATTTGGCTGGGCAGCATGGCCGAGAAGCTGTACCGCCCGGCCATCGGCCACCTCATGGCCGACAAGTTCGCATTGGCGCCAGCGGTGGTGTTCTACGGGCTCTACCTGGGCGGCATCGTGTTCTTCGCCATCGCTCCTGCGCTGGAGGCGCGCCGGCCGGTGCTGACGGCGCTGGGCCATGGCGCGCTGCTGGGGCTCGTGGCCTACGGCACCTTCGACCTGACGAACCAGGCAGTGCTGAAGGACTGGCCCTGGCACGTGACGCTGGCGGACCTGGCCTGGGGCAGCTTCGTCACCGCCATGGCGGCGGCGGGAGGCACCGTTGCCGCACAGTGGCTGCTGGGCGCGCTGTCCAGGAATTGAAGCCAGGCGGCCGCCCGGCTCGCCTGGACGGGCCGGCGGTGCGCACCGGGCGGCATGCGGACTGCACACATGGCGCCATGGCGGTGCAGGCGCGGTAGGCGATCCTGCGCCCACCCGGCCACGTCCAGGCCTCACATCCCGACGATCGCCCCCAAGGTGCGCGCGAACAGCCCGTCGAACTCCAGCCGTCCTTCGATGGAGGCCAGGCAGATGCATTCGCTGCCCGCCTGCACCACGGGCTGGTGGTTCACCTGGGCGTCCGTGGCGTCGAAGTCGCCCGGGCCGAACTGGGCACGGCCGTCGTGGAAGCTGCCGTGCAGCACCTGCGTGAACTCGCGGTCGCTGTGCGTGTGCTGGGCGAGGTACATCCCGGCCGCAATGCGCAGCAGCACCACGTTGGCATCCGGGTCGCGCGGCAGGCGCACGCGCGCATAGCGCATGCCGGGCGCCATCCAGCGCCAACGCGTGATGCGGCAGCCCGCCAGCGCACGCGGCCAGTGCGCACCGGCAGGCAGCGGTGGCAGTCCGCGCACCGGCACGGCCGCCGGCGTGGCGCGCGGCCGGTCGATGGCCCCCAGCGTGCGCGCCAGCGCATCGCCGCGCAACGGTGCGGGCGCCAGTTCGTCCAGCAGCGCACCGCCGGCCGCCTCCAGCATGCGCAGCTGCGCCTGGCACAGCGCGCAGGATTCGACATGGCTGGCCATCACCAGCGCGGGCGCTGCCGGCAGCTGGCCCGCGGCCAGGGCCAGCAGCAGGTCGTCGCCAGGATGGTGTTGGATGGACTCGGGACTCATGGCAGGGGGTCTTCAAAAGCGGCAAGCAGCCGCCGCAGGTGGGCCACGGCCAGCCGCACGCGCGACTTGACCGTGCCCAGGGGAATGCCCAGCTGCTCGGCGATGCGCGCATGCGGCTGGTCTTCGTAATAGGAAAGCTGCAGCACCTGCACCTGCTCGGCGGGCAGCTGGCGCAGGGCCGTCTGCACGTGGCGCTCCATGCGCAGGGCATGCAACCGGGCGGCCGGCTCCGGCGCGCCATGGGCCAGGGTGTCCAGGTCCACATCGTCGGCCTGCAGGGCGGCGCCGCCACCCTGGCGGCGGAAGCGGTCGACCCGCAGGTTGCGCGCGATGGTGAACACCCAGGTCGAGGCGCCGGCGTGGGACGGGTCGAACAGCGCAGCCTTGCGCCACAGCTGCACCATGGTCTCCTGGGCCAGGTCTTCCGCCAGGGCGTCGTCGGTGCCCGCGCGCAGCAGGTAGCTTTTGACGCGCGGCGCGAAGTGGCTGAACAGGCGGCCGAAGGCCTCGCGGTCGCCCGCATGGGCAACGGCGCGCACCCATTCGGCCAGCAACTCGGGACTGGGAGCGGTGGTGCGCGAAACGCTGGGAGGCACGATGGACAGGTGAACGGGGCGCGCCCCCACTGCGCCAGGCTCTGGCGGTTCGGGCAGGCGGGGTTGCGGATCCATGGGCCATGTTACGCACCGTCTGCGGTGCTGGATCACCCGAGCAATCCAAATGCAGCACCGCCGCGTACAACACGCCAGAATCCCGGGCCACGCACCGCCCCAGTCCGGGCACCCAGGTCCACAAGGAACACCATGCCTCACGCCAGCACCGCCGATCCGGCCGCCCTGCACCACAGCATTTCCGGGCAACCGCTGCGCATCGCCGTGGTCGGCAGCGGCATCGCCGGGCTGTCGGCAGCCTGGCTGCTGGGGCAGCGCCACCGCGTCGACGTGTTCGAGGCCGACGGCCGGCCCGGCGGCCACAGCCACACGGTGGACGCACCGGGTCCGGGTGGCTCGGTGGCCGTGGACACCGGCTTCATCGTCTACAACGAGCCGGCGTATCCCAACCTCACCGCGCTGTTCGCCCACCTGGGGGTGGCCACGCAGGCGACCGACATGTCCTTCGGCGTGAGCCTGGACAACGGCGCGATGGAGTACGCCGGCACCGACCTCAACGGCCTCTTCGCCCAGCGCTCCAACCTGCTGCGCCCGCGCTTTTGGCGCATGCTGCACGAGCTGCTTCGCTTTTACCGCGAGGCCCCCCGCGACGCCGCCGCGGCCGGCCTGCAGCCGCTGGACGACTACCTGGACGAGCACGGCTACGGCGCGGCGCTGCGTGAAGACCACCTGTACCCCATGGCCGCGGCGATCTGGTCGACGCCGGCTGCCCAGGTCGGCCGCTATCCCACCGCGGCGTTCGTGCGCTTTTGCGAGAACCATGGCCTCTTGCGCGTGAGCGGCCGGCCGCGCTGGCGCACCGTGCAGGGCGGCAGCCGCAGCTACGTGCGCGCACTCACCCAGGGCATGGGCGAAGGCCTGCACCTGGACAGCGCCGTTCTGGAGGTGCAGCGCGGCGATGCAGGCGT
>CAJYRH010000382.1 GCA_913776795.1 uncultured Pseudorhodoferax sp.
ATTCCTCGAGTTTCTCGAGCGTGGCCGCATCGCGCACGCCGACCAGGCCCGCACCCGTCTCCAGGTCGGTTTCGGTGGTGTACAGGCGCCGGCCATCACGGCTGGCGATCACATGGCCGTTGAAGGCGCGGTCGGGCTCGATCCAGGCGGTCTGCGGTTCTGGCTCGCCGGGCTTCCAGCGCAGCAGCCAGTCGCCCGGGCGGCGCGCCACGGCCAGCACCGTGCTGCCGGCCTCGGCAAGCAGGCCATGGGCGCGTGTGGGCACGTCGAGCGCGCTGGCCACGACCAGCGCATCGGCCTGGGCGGCCAACAGGCCGATCTGGTAGCGCGCGGCCTCGGCCGTGTCCTGCGGCTCGCACTGCCAGGCGGCGAGCAGGCGCGCTGCAGGGGGAATGGCCGACCAGGCCGGCGCTGCCAGTGCGGCGGCGGCCAGGGTCAGGCAATGGCGGCGTGTCAGCATGGCCTCAATCCCCATCGGCATCGGAGAAGCCGATCCTGATGTTCAAGGCCGGTGCGAGTTCAGCCTCAGCCAGCTGCTTGAGCCCGGCCACGGCCCTGGACGCGGCCTGCACGCTGGCCGGTGCATCGGGCCGCGCGGCGGCCATGGTCTCGTCGACCTTGCGCACGGTGGCGGCCCAGTGGTCGGCCAGCGGGTTCAGGCCGCGGCCACGCATGTAGGTCTCCAGCGCCACCAGGTCCTGCCCCGGTTGCGGCACACGGTCGTCGGGCGCCACGGCCAACGTGCGCAGGCCCTGCCATTGCGCAGCCCAGGCTTGGCGCGCAAGGCCGCTGGCGGCACGCGGATAGGCCGGCGGCTTGCCCTGGGGGGCACTCTTGAGCGGCTTGTCCATGAACGGCCAGCGCAGGCGCTCGACGCCGCCAACCCACTGGTTCACGAGCTCGGACATGGCGACGGCGGCGGCTTCGTTGGCCTCCTCGTCGTCGGGGTCGGGCTGGGCGCTGGCCAGTGCCGTGAAGGCCTGGGCCAGCGCCTGGGCCTCGGCCAGCACGTTCTCGGCCAGCAGCTGGGCATAGCGGCAGGCTGGCGTGCCCGGCGCGGGCGGCTGCGTCCACAGCAGCCATTCGAGCGCCGGCAGGCCCTTGGCCGGCGTGCCGATGCGCTCCAGCGCGGCGGCATCCTGCGGTGCCTGCGCCATGGCGCGGCGGATCAGCTCGGGCCGCGTGGGCGCGAAATCGATCTGGCGCAGGGTGCGCCGTTGCAGCAAGGGGCCGACCGAGATGGCCGACAGCCGGCCCAGTGCCAGCGCGGCCTCGCCCCAGGCGGTGCGCGCCGCGGCCAGCGCGGCGCTGTCGCCGGCCGGTGCTGCGCACTGGGCCGACAGCGCGGCCACCAGGGCCTGGGCGCGCTGCGCGAAGTCCTGGGCGCGCGGCGCATACCAGCGGCGCCAGGCACCCTGCATGAAGTCCGGCGGGCCGTAGAACGGCAGCGCCACGTTGCCCGGTACATGCTGGGCCGCAACCGGCAGCGTCAACGCAGCCAGTCCGCCGAGAACGAAGCGCCGGCGCACCGCATCCTTGGTCATCAGAGAGACTCCACGAACTTGGCCAGGGCTGCGCGCTCCTCGGCCGTGAATTTGAGCACCGCGTCGCGGCTGGCCTGGGCCTCGCCGCCGTGCCAGAGCACGGCCTCGAGCACGCCGTTGGCGCGGCCGTCGTGCAGCAGCCGGGTGTGGCCGTTGACGTCCTGGATGAGGCCGATGCCCCACAGCGGCGGCGTGCGCCACTGGCGGCCGTTGGCCAGGAAATCGGGCCGGCCGTCGGCCAGGCCTTCGCCCATGTCGTGCAGCAGCAGGTCGGTGTAGGGGTGGATGGTCTGGCCCGACAGCGCCTTGCTGGTCAGCCGCGGGAACGGCCCTTCGGCCGTGGTGTAGCTGGGCCGGTGGCAGACCGCGCATTGCGCCTGCGCGAACAGCTGCTGGCCGCGCAGCACCTGGGCATCGCCGGCGTTGCGGCGTGCGGGCGGGGCCAGCGTGGCGGTGTAGAAGACGACGTCCTCGAAGGTCTTGTCGTCGATCTCGGGCGCTTTGCCCTGGGCGCCGCGTGGGGCGGCCAGGCAGTCCTTCTGCGCCGGCATGCAGGTCTCGTCGGGGAACAGGGTGGAGGTGATGCCCATGTCGCCATGGAAGGCGCCAGCGGTCTGGTGCGCCACCGTGGCGACGTTGGCCTTCCAGCCGAACCGGCCCAGCATCATCCTCTGCGAGGGCTGGTCCCAGACCTCGTTCACCTGCCCCCGGATCGGCCCGCCGGCGGCGGCCTGGTCGCGCGCGTTGCCGCGGATGACGTCCTCGGGAATGGCTTCGAGCAGCCCCATGCCGATCACCTGCGGCGCGAGCCGCGGGCTGACCATCACGTCCCTGGACATGGGCCCGTAGTTCAGGCCCCGAAAACCATAGACAGGCTTTTGCAGGGTGTAGCGCGTGCCGTCGGCGAAACGTCCGTGCACGGGTTCGTGGCGGATCGTGATTCTGCCCTCGGGCTTGACACCGTTCACCGCAAAGTTGGCGAACTGGTCGCCATACACAGGGTCGGGCAAGGGGCCGCCGGCCTTGTCCCGGCCCGGGACCGACAGGCGCAGCAGCAGGCCCACCGGCTGGTCCGACAGGCCCTTGCCGAAGTCCGGCGGCTGGCCACGGCCGTCCTGCGTGTGGCAGCCGCCGCACGAGCGCGCGATGAAGTGCGGACCCAGGCCGTCGCGCGCCTTGGTCGAGGCCGGCGCCTGCACCCAGTTGCGCTTGAAGAAGGAGTTGCCGATCACGAAACGCGTGCGCTCCGGGTCGGTCAGGTTGGCCGCGGGAAACGAGAAGGCGTTCTGGCCGGTGGCGTAGACCGTGGTCGCGCCGCCCACGGCGACGTCATCGGCTGGCGTTTCGCCTGCAGCCCAGGCCAGGCCCAGCGACGCCAGCGTGATGCCGGCCGCGCCTGCGATGCGACGAGGGTTCAAGGCTGCACCAGGGTCAGTTTGGTGATGCCCAGCGCATTGGCCGCTTCGACGATGTCCTTGGACTGCTGGGTCAGGCTGTCGATGGTGGCCTGGATCCTGGCGCGGCCGGGATGGCCGACCTTGATGGCCTGGTCGAACGGCGCGGGGATGGCCTCGGCGGCAGCCACGGACGTGGCGATCTGCCTGGTGGTGCGTTCGGCCACGGCGGCGTCGCGCGCGGCCACGAGGTCGCGCAGGCCGGGGCCCTGCAGCTGGCTGCCGTCGCGGCGTTTGAACTGGCCGAGCCAGACGTTCTGGATGCCGGTGGCGTTGGCCACGGCGTCGCGGTGCGTGTTGTCGGAGAAGCAGGAGTGCTCGTCTTCCTGGTCCTGGCTGGCCAGCGCCACCTCGAGCCGCTCGCCGGCCAATTCGCCGCGCGACAGCGAGCCCAGGCCGACGAGCATCTTGCGCACCGACTCCATGCCGCCGCGCTCGAAGCGCGCGCGGTAGTTCCTGGGCTGGTCGGGCGCCCACGCGCGCGCGACCGTGCGCAGATCGTCGACGAGCAGCTCGGTCGCCACGCCCAGGTACTGGCGGCGGCGGTCGGCGTTGGGTTTGCCACCGTCCACGTAGTCGGTGAAGGGACGGTTGCCAGGGCCGGTCTCCGACAGGTCCTGCCCCCAGAGCAGGAACTCGATCGCGTGCCAGCCGGTCGCGATGTTTTCCTCGCCATCGCGCTCGTTGAGCGAGGACAGCTGCTTCTTGGTGATGGGAACCTTGCGGTTGTTGATGATGCCGGCGGTGGGGGCATCGACCACGTAATCCACATAGGACTCGTCCATGGGCCACGCATTGATGCGGCCCTCGGGGCCTTTGTTGTCGTCGATCGGGCCGCCATAGAAGCGGAAGGCTTCGGTCTGGCCGTAGAACTCGCGCGCGTCCAGCCAGGCCTTGCGGGCGGCGTCCAGGCTGTCTTGCGCGGGCTTGGCGAGGAAAGCGCCGATGCGCGTATGCAGCGCCTGGGCTGCAGCCAGCGTGTCGTCGTATGCCGCGTGGACCAGAGCGGCGTGGTGCCGCACGGCAGGCACGATGTCGGCGGCCACCGCCTTGCTGGCGGCGGCGGGTTTGGCGGGGGGGCTCTGGGCCCAGGCCGGTGCACTGGCCGCGGCGGTGGCGGCGACGATCCAGGCGATGGTGGCGTGCTTCAAGGCGGTACTTCTCGGAGTTGCAGGCAAACACAATTGTAGATGCGAGTGATTATCAGATGCCAAAGGGACACGCGCATGACAGCCTCAGGACGGGTTGGGGCGGTCATGTGCGATCATCGCGGGTTCGTTTTTTACCGTCCGACCAGGAGAACACCATGGGCAACAAACTCGTCACCGAAGCCGACCGCCGCGCCACCCCCGCACCCACGCCCGTCGGCGGTCTCACGCTGCGCCGTTCGGGCGGCGGCCAGCGCATCAGCCTGGAGCGCGGCGTCGCCACGCGCAGCAAGAAGAACCCGGGCAAGCGTTCCCACAAGGGCGGTTGATCGCCCCACAGCGGCCCGTGCAACGCGGGCCGCCCCCTGCGAGGCATGCCGCCATGGCCACGCAATACGACATCCACCACACCACCACCTACCGGTACCGAACACCGGTCCGCTTCGGCCTGCACCGCGTGATGTTCCGGCCGCGCGACAGCCACGACCTGCGTGTGCTGGCGACCGACCTGCAGGTCAGCCCAGCCGCTGCCGTGCGCATGATCCAGGACCCCCATTCCAATTCCGTCGCACTCGTGCAGCCCGAGCAGGAGGCGACCGAGCTGACCATCGTCTGCGCGTTCACAGTGGAGCACGTGCCCTCCCCTGGCGACCTGATGGCGCTGGCACCGGCGGCCGAATACCTGCCGTTCGCCTACTCGCTGCAGGATCGGCTGGATCTGGAGCACTACCTGCGGCCGCACCACGAGGACCCGGACGGCACGCTGTTGCGATGGGCCCACCAGTTCCTGCGCAGCGACGCACGCAACAGCACGCGCGAGACGCTCAAGCGCATGAACGCCCACATCCGAGCGAATTTCAGCTACCAGTCGCGTGACGAGGAAGGCACGCAGACACCGCTGCAGACACTCGCGGCGCAAGGCGGCAGTTGCCGCGACTACGCGCTGCTCATGATGGAAGCCGTGCGCCGCCTGGGCATCGCCACCCGCTTCGTCTCGGGCTACCTGTACGACCCGGCGCTCGACGCGGCCGGCCAGCAGGCGGGCGACAGCATCGTGGGCGCCGGCGCCACGCACGCCTGGCTGCAGGCCTATCTTCCAGGCGCGGGATGGGTGGCCTTCGACCCGACCAACGACCTGATGGGCAGCGGCCACCTGCTGCGCGTGGGCGTGGCGCGCGACCCGGCCCTGGCCACACCGATCAGCGGCAGCTGGTTCGGCGAGGCCGACGCTTACGAGGGCATGGACGTGGCCGTGAAGGTCACGCGCCGCCAGGGCTGAGCCCGGCAGCGTTCAGCGCGGCTTGCCGGGCTTGCGTGCGGCAGTGCCGGCGCGCGGCGGGAGGCCGGTGTGCTGCGTCAGCAGACGGCCCTTGGCGACCTTGTTCGCCACCGTGCGGGCCGGCTGCGGCGCGGGCGTGGAGTTCTTGCGCCGCGCGCTTTGGTAGCCGCCATCGGTCAGCGGTTGCCAGGTCGGGATCAAATGGTGCTTGCCATTGCCGATCAGGTCCGCCCGGCCCATGGCCTTGAGCGCATCGCGCAGCAGCGGCCAATTGTTTGGGTCGTGGTAGCGCAGGAAGGCCTTGTGCAGCCGGCGGCGCTTCTCGCCGCGCACGATGTCCACGCCTTCATGCTCTCCCAGGCCCGCGCGCGTGATCTTGCGCAGCGGGTTGCGGCTGCTGTGGTACATCGCGGTCGCCGTCGCCATGGGGCTGGGGTAGAAGGTCTGCACCTGGTCAGCGCGGAAGCCGTTCCTCTTGAGCCAGATGGCCAGATTCATCATGTCCGCGTCGCTCGTGCCCGGGTGCGCGGCGATGAAGTAAGGGATCAGGTACTGCTTCTTGCCCGCCTCGGCCGAGAACTTCTCGAACATCTGCTTGAACCTGTCGTAGCTGCCGATGCCCGGCTTCATCATCTTCGACAAGGGGCCCTGCTCGGTGTGCTCGGGAGCGATCTTGAGGTAGCCGCCCACGTGGTGCTGCACCAGTTCCTTGACGTATTCGGGCGACTGCACCGCCAGGTCGTAGCGCAGCCCCGAGCCGATCAGGATCTTCTTGATGCCCTTGAGCGCGCGCGCGCGGCGGTAGATCTTGATCAGCGGGTCGTGGTTGGTCGTCAGGTTCTGGCAAATGCCCGGGTAGACGCAGCTGGGCTTGCGGCAGGCCGCCTCGATCGCCGGGCTCTTGCAGCCCAGCCGGTACATGTTGGCCGTGGGGCCGCCCAGGTCGGAAATGGTGCCGGTGAATCCGCTCACGCTGTCGCGGATGGCCTCGACCTCCTTGATGATCGAATCTTCGGACCGGCTCTGGATGATGCGGCCTTCGTGTTCGGTGATCGAGCAGAAGGTGCAGCCACCGAAACAGCCACGCATGATGTTCACGCTGAAGCGGATCATCTCCCAGGCCGGGATCTTGGTGGCGCCATCGTGGCTGCCCTGCTCGTCCGCATAGCGCGGGTGCGGGCTGCGCGCATAGGGCAGGTCGAACACATGGTCCATCTCGGCCGTCGTCAGCGGGATCGGCGGCGGGTTGATCCATACGTCGCGCGCCGTGTGGCCTTCCCCGTGCGCCTGCACCAGCGCCCGCGCATTGCCAGGGTTGGTCTCCAGGTGCAGGACGCGGTTGGCGTGCGCGTACAGGATGGGGTCGGAGCGGACCTGCTCGTAGCTTGGCAGGCGGATCACGCTCTTGTCGCGCGGCGGCGGCTTCAATGCCACGCGCGGGTTGGCGACGAACGCGATGGTCTGGGTGGGCGTTCCGGCCGGTACCGCGGCGTTGGCCTGGTCGGCCACGGCCTGGGCCTCGTCCTCTTTGGCGCAGGTGGCCCCGTTGGCCTTGGCCTGCTCGGACACCATCAGGTACGGATTGACGTGCGCGTCGACTCGGCCCGGCAGGTCCACGCTCGTGGAATCGATCTCGAACCAGCCCTGCGGCGTCTCGCGCCGCACGAAGGCCGTGCCGCGCACATCGGTGATCTCGGCCACGGGCTGGCGTGCCGCCAACCGGTGCGCCACCTCCACGATGGCGCGCTCGGCGTTTCCATACAGCAGCAGGTCGCACTTGGCGTCCACCACGATGGACCGGCGCACCTTGTCGCTCCAGTAGTCGTAATGGGCGATGCGGCGCAGGCTGCCTTCGATGCCGCCCAGCACGATGGGCACCTCGGGAAACGCCTCGCGGCAGCGCTGCGAGTAGACGATGGCCGCGCGGTCGGGCCGTGCCCCGCCGACGTCGCCCGGCGTGTAGGCGTCGTCGCTGCGGATCTTGCGGTCCGCCGTGTAGCGGTTGATCATCGAATCCATGTTCCCGGCCGTCACGCCCCAGAACAGGTTGGGCTTGCCCAGGGCGCGGAAGGGCTCGGCGCTGGTCCAGTCCGGCTGCGCGATGATGCCCACGCGAAAGCCCTGCGCCTCCAGCATGCGGCCGATCACGGCCATGCCAAAGCTGGGGTGGTCGACATAGGCGTCGCCGGTCACCAGCACGATGTCGCAGCTGTCCCAGCCCAGGGCGGCCATCTCCGCGCGCGACGTCGGCAGGAACTTCGCCGTGCCGAAACGCGCTGCCCAGTACTTGCGGTAGCTGGTCAGCGGTTTGGCGGCGCGCGCGAAAAAGGAAACGTCGACGGGGGCGTTCATCGATGGGAGTTGTCCTCGAACTGGGACGGCAAAGGGGGAAGCGGCCGATTTTAGGCGCCGTTGTCATGTCCGCGTCTGGCCGAGGACAGAAAGGCACGCCTTGTGCTACATATCCCAGTTGCGATCTGACACAAAACTTCTACGAATGTCGCCAAATTTCCAGGAAGCCGTCCAGCTGCTCGTGGACGACCGGCCACCGATCGCCGTCAATGCGATCTACAGCTCCCAGGGCATCAAGCTGATCGAACGCGGTGTCAAAGTCGATCCGCGGCTGTATGAGCGCCTCATGCGGCACCAGCTCGCAGCACCGCTGGAGGACGCGCTGCAGGCCCAGGACAGCATCAACGGCAGGGCCTTGCGCACCGTGGCCGAGCGCCTGATGGAGCGCCGGCCCGTGCTGGCCTTCCTGCTGCAGCACCAGACGCAGCAAACGCAGCTGCTCGATGCACTGGAGGCGATCCCGTTGCCGGCCCCGGTGGCCTTCCAGCTCAGCGTGGCACGCGACGTGCACCCCGCGCTGTTCCAGTACTCCGTCTGCACGGCATTGCTGGCCGGCTGGCTGGTGCTGCGTTCGGGCATGGTGCGATACGACATGATCATGCCGATGGCGGCCGGGCTGCTGCAGGACCTGGGCATGATGCACATCGACCATGCGCTGCTGCAGCCCAAGGGCGACCTCAGCCCCGAGCAGCGCCGCCAGCTGTACTCGCACCCGCTGGTCTCCGCGCTGCTGCTGGAGCGTCACCACGAGTACCCGCGCGAATTGATCCGCGCCGTGCGCGAACACCATGAGCTGCTCGACGGATCGGGCTACCCCGCCCACCTGGCCGGCGACAAGATCAGCCCCTGGGGTCGGGTGGTCTCGCTGGCGCAGGTCATGTCGGCCCTGCTGCGGCCCGGCCGCGGGCTTTCGGCACTGCGCCTGTCCCTGCTGCTGCGCACCAATCGCCACCAGTTCGACCCCGCGCTGTGCGACCGCGTGTTGAACGCCCTGCGCGGCATGGCCAGCGAGAACGTTCCGGCCTCGGCCACCGAGATGGCCTCGCTGGAGCCGGTGGCCTCGCCCGTGAACCAGCTCATTGCCATGGACCGGCTGCTGGCAAGCTGGCCGGCCACGCTGGGCCGCAGCGCCGCCACCACGCCGGCGCGCGTGCAGGGCATGGTCGCCATCGGCCAGCAATGCGAGCAGATGCGCAGGCTGCTGGCCGACGTGGGCGCCAGCGGCGACCAGCTGCTGATGCTGGGCGATGACCAGGATCCTGACCTCGTGAACGAGCTGTCGCTGATCACGCAGGAAATGGCGTGGCAGCTGCGCACGCTGGCGCGCAATGCCAGCCGGCGCTGGGCTCCGGCTGCCGGTGAGGAGCTGCCGGCTGCCCTCGCGCAGTGGCTTGCCGATGTGGAAGGCTGCCTCGTCGATCTGGTCTGACCCGCCGTTCGCGGCCCCGTGGGACACTGTAGGGCTGTCCTGCCGCGCCGCGCCGCGCCCTCCCCGATGCCTGTTCCCCGTTCCACGTCACTGGCGCGCCAGTTGCTGCCCCTGATGGCCGTGCTGGTGCTGGTGCACCTGGCTTTCACCGGGGGGCGCGTGGCGCTATCGCTCTACGCAATCGCGCTGCACGCACCCACCGTGGTCGTCGGGCTGCAGGTCAGCCTGCTCTCGGTTCTCCCCATGCTCCTGTCCGTGCGCCTGGGACGCTGGATCGACCGCGTGGGCATGAAGCGCCCGGCCCGCATCGCGATCGCCACCACGGCAGTGGGCACCGCGCTGCCAGCGCTGTGGCCTTCGGTGCCCGTCCTGTGTCTGGCCAGCATGCTGCTGGGCAGTGGTTTCATGCTGCTGCACATGACGGTGTACAACGAAGTCGGCCACAGCACCAACGACCAGACACGCGTGCGCGCGTTCACGCTGCTGGCACTGGCCTTCTCCACTTCCACGGTGATGGGGCCGGTGATCGCCGGTGTCGCCATCGACGGCATCGGCCACCGCTGGACCTTCGCCTTGCTGGGGCTGTTCCCGCTGCTGGCGCTGGGGGTGCTCATGGCGCTGGGCATCCGCGTGGGCCCACGCGAAGCGCCAGGCGGCGTGGCCGGTGCCGGCAAGCTCATGGACCTGCTGCGCGATCCACGCATGCGGGCGGTGTTCGTCATCAGCGGCCTGCTGTCCATGGGGTGGGACATGTTCACCTTCATGGTGCCGGTGCAGGGGGCGCGCATCGGGCTGTCGGCCTCCACGATCGGACTCATCATGGGCTGCTTCGGCGTGGCGACCTTCGTCGTGCGCCTGGCCATGCCGGTGCTGCAGCGCCACCTCAACGAGTGGCAGACGCTGACCATCTCGCTGGGGGTGACGGCAGCCGTCTACCTGCTGTTCCCGCTCAGCACCTCGGTGCCACTGCTGCTGGCGCTGGCCTTCGTCAACGGGCTCAGCCTGGGCTCGACCCAGCCCATGGTCATGAGCCTGGTGCACCGGGTGGCGCCGCCCGGCCGCACCGGCGAGGCGCTGGGTGTGCGCTCGACCATCATGAATGCCAGCCAGGTGTTCCTGCCCATCCTGTTCGGCGGGCTGGGCTCGGCCGCCGGCATGGGACCGGCGTTCTGGACGCTGGCTGCCATCCTGACGGGCGGCACGGCGTACGCACGACGGGTCGCGCGCGCCGCCTGACCCGGGGCAAGCCCCCCGCCTACGGGCATGCCGCCACTGCGCCGATCGCGCGGCGGGTGGCCGGCCGGATATAAAGCGCCGATGCACATTTCCGAATGGTTCCTGACCACCTTGCTGCTCGGCGTTCCCATGTCCCAATGGGCGTTGGCCACTGCGGCTGCTCTCGCCGCCTACCTCGTGATGCACTCCGCGCTGCGCCTGGCGCGTGGACGCATCCGCCTGAACGCAGAGACCGACGCCACGGTGCGCGGCCTGGGCCAGGTAAGGCCGACGCTGGCCCAGATGCTGGACGCCACCAACGGCCTTCTTCTGGGCGTCGCCTCGGTGCTGGTCGGTTTGTCGCTGCTGGACCTGCCGGCCCGCTGGTCCGACCGCATCGCCCAGCTCTGGTACGTGACCGTCGCCTTGCAGCTCGCCCTGTGGGGAGCCCGCCTCATCGACGTGCTGATGCAGCGCCAGCTCATGCGCCACGCCGCACCTGGAAGCTCGCCGCAAGCCACGGTGTCCAGCACGCTGATCGGCTGGGGCCTGAACACCGCGCTGTGGGCTGTGGTGGCGCTGGCCGTGCTGTCCAACCTGGGCTTCAACATCACCGCCTTCGTGGCCAGCCTGGGCATCGGCGGCATCGCGATCGCCCTGGCGGCGCAGAACATCCTGGGCGACCTGTTCGCCTCGATCGCGATCGCGCTGGACAAGCCCTTCGAAGTGGGCGACTCCATCAACAACGGGAGCGTGAACGGCACCGTCGAGCACGTGGGCATGAAGACCACCCGGTTGCGCAGCCCCAGCGGCGAGCAGATCGTCGTGTCCAACACCGAGCTGCTCAAGGGTTCGCTGCGCAACTTCAAGCGCATGAGCACCCGGCGCATCGAGTTCACGGTGGGCGTGAGCTACGACACCACGCCCGAGCAGGCCGCCGCCATCCCGGCCGTGATCCGGCGGGTGGTGGAGGCTCAGCCGGACCTGGTCTTCGACCGCGCCCATTTCGCGCGCCTGGGCGAGAGCTCGCTGGACTACGTGGTGGTGTACATCATGCAGACCGCCAACTACGGGCAGTACATGGACAACCAGCAGGCCATCAACATCGGCCTGATGCGCGAGTTCGCCGCCCTGGGTGTGGAATTCGCATTCCCGACGCGCACCGTCGTGCTGTCCGGTCTGCCAGGACAACTTGCTGACGCAGTCAAGTAGTTTGTTAGACTTCGTCAACCATGGACGAAGTCACGACCGAGCAGGTGAAGGCGCTGCGCGCCTTCAACCGCAGCTACACGCGCCAGATCGGCTTGCTCGAGCCGTACCTGGACAGCCAGCTGTCGCTCACCGAGGTGCGCGTGCTGTACGAACTCGCACACCACGACCGGCGTGCGGCCAGCGCGATCGGCCGCGAACTTGGACTGGACGGCGGCTACCTGAGCCGCATCCTCAAGCGCTTCGACGCGCGCGGCTGGCTGGAGCGCAGCAGTTCCGACGCCGATGGCCGCCAGCGGCTGCTGCGTCTGACCGACTCCGGCCATGCGGCGTTCGCGCCGCTGCAGCAGAAGTCGCGCGATGCGGCGCGGCACCTGCTGGCGCGGCTGCCTGCCAGCAGCCGCGCCGAGCTGCTCGAGGCCATGGCCAGGGTGGAGCGTCTGATCGCACCGCCCACGGTGGGCGCGGCCCAGCGCCCGCGCACGGCAGTGCTGCGCGAGCCACGGCCCGGCGACATGGGCTGGGTGGTGCAGCAGCACGGCGAGCTCTATGCCCTTGAGTACGGGCTGGACGCGCGCTTCGAGGCGCTGGTGGCCGACATCGCGGCCCGCTTCGTGCGCAACTTCCAGCCCGGCTGGGAACGCTGCTGGATCGCCGAGCTCGACGGCCAGCGCGTCGGCTCGGTGTTCGTCGCGCGCAAGAGCGCCACCGTGGCCCAGCTGCGCCTTCTGATCCTCGCACCTGGCGCACGCGGCGTGGGCCTGGGCGCTCGCCTGACCGACGAGTGCCTGGCGTTCGCACGCGCCAGGGGCTACCGCAAGATGGTGCTGTGGACCCACAGCTGCCTGACGGCCGCACGCAGCATCTACGCGGCGCGCGGTTTCGTGCTGAAGAGGAGCGAGCCCTACGAGGACTTCGGCAAGGCGCTGGTCGGCGAGACCTGGGAACTCCAGCTCACTGCATGAACCAGCCGTGGCTGACCACCAGCGACTGGCCGGTCAGCGCATTGCTCGGGAAGCCGGCGAACAGCAGCGCGACCCGGGCCACGTCGTCGGTGGTGGTGAACTCGCCGTCGACGGTCTCCTTGAGCATCACGTTCTTCACGACCTCGGCCTCGCTGATGCCCAGCGTCCTGGCCTGCTCGGGGATCTGCTTTTCAACCAGAGGGGTGCGCACGAAGCCGGGGCAGATCACATTGGCGCGCACGCCGTGTGCCGCACCTTCCTTGGCCACGGTCTTGCACAGGCCGACCAGGCCATGCTTGGCCGTCACGTAGGGCGCCTTGAGCAGCGAGGCCTCCTTGGAGTGCACCGAGCCCATGTAGATCACGCTGCCGCCGCGGCCCTGGGCGTACATGCGCTTGAGGCAGGCGCGCGTGGTCAGGAACGCGCCGTCCAGGTGGATGGCCAGCATCTTCTTCCAGTCGGCGAACGAAAATTCCTCGACCGGATGCACGGTCTGGATGCCAGCATTGCTGACCAGGATGTCGATGCCGCCGAAGGCCTTGGCGGCCTGGGCGACCGAGGCCTCGACCTGGGTCTCGTCGG
>CAJYRH010000383.1 GCA_913776795.1 uncultured Pseudorhodoferax sp.
CCCTGCACGGAGCACCGCCATGCCAGCAGCCCCGCCACGCGCCCTCCCGCGCGCACTGCGCACCGTCGCAGCCGCCGCACTGCTGATGGCGGCGCTGCGACGGTGCGCAGTGCGCGCGGGAGGGCGCGTGGCGGGGCTGCTGGCATGGCGGTGCTCCGTGCAGGGTGGGTCAGTCGACCGTGTAGGCTTCTTTGGGCTTGTCGTTCAGGTTGGCCCAGGCGGCGCGCGTGGCCACGGAGGCCGGCATGTTCAGCGCGGTGTTGGTCGGCGGGATAGGCTGCATGAACCATTTGTCGTAGAGCTTGGCCACGGTTCCGTCGGCCACCTGGCGCGCGATGCTGGCGTCCACGGCCTTCTTGAAGGCCGGGTCGTCCCTGCGCAGCATGATGGCGATGGGCTCGACCGACAGCGGCTCGCCGACCAGCTTGAAGCCCTTGGGGTTCTTGGAACGCGCGATGTTGCCGGCCAGGATCTGCCCGTCCATCACGAAGGCGTCGGCACGGCCCGACTCCAGCAGCAGGAAGCTGTCCGAATGGTCCTTGCCCGAGAGCTCGCGGAAGGTCATGCCCTGGGCGCGCTTGTTCTGGCGCAGCAGCTGCACCGAGGTGGTTCCGGTCGTGGTGGCCACGGTCTTGTCGTTGAGGTCGGCGACCGACTTGATCGGCGAGTCGGCCCGCACGGCGATGCGCACCTCTTCCACGTACAGGGTGTTGGCGAAGGCGACTTCCTTGGCGCGGTTGGCGTCGTTGGTCGTGGAGCCGCACTCGATGTCGATGGTGCCGTTCTTGAGCAGCGGGATGCGGTTGGCCGAGGTCACCGGCTGGTACTGGATGCTGAGTTCGGTCATGCCGAGCTGGCGCCGCACGTCGCTGATGATGTTGCTGCAGACGTCGTAGTGAAAGCCGGTGTAGACGCCGGTGCCCAGCGTGTAGGCCAGCGCGCCCGAGGACTCGCGCACGCCCTGCACCACGGTGCCCGAGCTCTTGATCTTGGCCAGCGTGTCGGAGGTCTGGGCCTGGGTGCCGGCGGCGGTGGCCAGCAGTGCGCAGGCCAGGGAGAGGGTGGAGAGCTTCATGGTTTCCTTGCGGGTTGGTGGCGCGCGGGCGCGCCGATGGAAAGAACGGGTGGCAGGGCCGGGCAGCTCATTGCAGCGGCCTGTCGTTGGGGTTGGCGAACAGGTCCAGCACGTCCTGCGACGGCGGCCAATTGAGGTTCAGTCCCTTGGTGGTGATGGGCCGCTCGAACCATTTGCGGTAGAGCGCCAGCAGCTCGCCCGAGCGCATGAGGCGGGCGATCTCCTGGTCGACGATGCGCTTGAGCTCCAGATCGTCCTTGCGCATCATGCAGCCGTAGGCCTCGCGCGTCATGGGCGTGCCCACGACGATCCAGTCCAGCGGGTGCTGGGCCTTGGCGCGCTCGCCGTAGAGCAGGGCGTCGTCCATCATGAAGGCGTCGGCCTGGCCGCGCTCCAGCGTGCCGAAGGACTCCTCGTGCTCGCGTGCCGTGAGGATCTGGAACTTGATTCCGGAGGATTCGGCGAAGGTGCGGATCAGGCGCTCGGACGTGGTGCCCGAGGTCACCACCACGCGCTTGCCGGCCAGGTCCCGGAAGTCCTGGATGCCGGCATCGCGGTGCACCATGAGCCGGGTGCTGATGACGAAGAACGAGGTCGAGAACAGCACCTGGCGCGCGCGCTCCACGTTGTGCGTGGTGGAGCCGCATTCCAGGTCCACGTTGCCGCTGACCACCATGGGGATGCGGTTCTGCGCCGTCACCGGCACCAGCTTGGTGGTGAGCGCCGGCAGCTGCAGTTCGCGCCGGATCGCCTGGGAGACCTGCGTCGACAGGTCGTGCGCATAGCCGACCACCTGCTTGCGCGAGTCGTAGTAGGAAAAGGGAACGGACGACTGCCGGTGGCCCAGCGTGATGGTGCCGGTCTGCTGGATCTTGCGCAGCGTCTCGCTGGCCTGTGCGGGCGCACCGCACAGCAGCGCCAGCGCGGCCGCAGCCTGGGCAAGCTGCCGGCGCCGCCAGCCGCGCAGCGGCTGGGGTGTGCGGTTCCGGGCCGGCCGCGCGCCTGCAGCGCGCGCGCCGGCCGCAGGCAGCAGTGTCGAAAGAAAGGAGGGTCGCATGGACTGGCAGGCAAGGACACACAGGCCACCCGGCCGGCACGCAGGCTGTCCATGCGCACCGGCCGGGCGGGGCACCGCGCGATGGCGGTGCACTGACGTGCTTAGAAAGGCACCACGCAACGGGCGGTCGCGTCGGTCGGCCGGGCTATGGGCAGCATCGTCACGAAGCTGTTCGGCGTGCCGTAGACCATGCGCCGCTGCGCATAGGCCGTGCCGGTGGTGCCGGTGCCGAGCACGAGCTGCTTCAAGATGCCGTCGGACGGGTCGATGTTGGCGAACGGGGCCGTCCTGGCGACGCAGGCCGCCGTGCTGGCGGTGGCCGGGCGGTCGAACGCGACGACGGTGCCCGGCCCCTTCACGTACAGGTACTGGACGGTCGCACCGCCACCCGTTCCGGTGGTCAGGCTGAAGTAACGGCCCGACCAGATGCGCGAGCGCGTGGCCTCGCTGAAACCCGTCACGGCCTGCGCACCCAGCGTGGTGCCGAGCTTGACCAGCCGCAGGCCCGACAGCGAGATGCTGCCGTCGGACTGGACATGGGCCACGCCCGGGTTGCTCGGCACCGACAGGTTGCCGTTGAAATCGATGGTGGTGGCGCCGAACTCCACCACGTCGGCATTGCCGCCGCTGACGGCGTAGCTGCCGATCTGCACACCCACGTTGCGGGCCGTCTCCAGTGCCGTCGCGCTGCCGGTCTGGCGGTCGTTCTGGTAGTAGAAGGTGCTGTGGGCGTAGGTGCCGTCCTCGAACATCACCATGTACTCGGGCCGGGCGAGGCCCATCGGGCGCACCCAGCCACCGACCAGCGCGTTGCTGGCGCTGGCCACGCGGGTCAGCGCGGTGCCGTCCAGCGTCATGGCGTTGCCGGACACGGTGGCGGTGTGCGCCCCGGTCGCCGGGCCGCTGGCGTTGGCCGCCTCGAGGACCTCCAGCGTCAGCGTGGCGCCGCTCAGGGTGTAGCGGCCATAGCGGTAGCCCAGGCCGTTGTCGAACGCGTAGTTGGCGCCGACCGGCGCGGCCACGACCTGGTGCACGAAGGTGCCGTCGCCGCCGAACAGGAACACCTCGCGCGTCGTGCCGTCGGTGCGGACCCAGGCACCCTCGATCGGCTGGGCCGCGGTGGCGGCCTTGGCCTTGGCCACGCCGGCCAGCGTGGCGGCGCTGGGCACCATGCTGTCGCGCGTGGCCAGGAACAGCGACTCGCGTTGTTCCGGCGTCAGCGTGGCCGGGATCTGGTAGAGCAGCTGCTGCAGCGAACCCGCTGCCACGGCGCCGTAGGCCTCGAAGGCGGCGCGGCTGCCGCCGCCCACGCTCTGGCTCGTCTCGGCAAAGCCGCGGGTGAGCAGCTGGCCCAGCGCCAGCATCTTCTGCTGCGCCGTGCTTGCCGTCGTGCCACTGGCGGCCTGGTAGTCGTCGTAGAGCTGGATGCCGCCGACCTGGCCGGCCGTGCCCACCAGGTAGGACAGCAGCGTGTCCTCGGCCTGCGCCAGATTGGCTGAGCGGCCCGAGTCGATCTCCGACTGCAGCAGCGTGGTGTAGGGCGAGATCACGGCATGGCGGCCCAGCGGCGCGCTTAGCACATAGGGCGCGACGACCGGGCCTTCGGAGGTGGTGCTGCTCGTGGAGGCCTGCACCAGCACGATGGCGTCGGCGGCCTGCGTGGTGGTGATCTTGAAGCTGCCGTTGCTGGTCCTGGCGGCGGGCTCGTCGGCATCGCAGGCGCGGTTGTCGTTCAGGTCCAGGCAGGCGGTGGCGTCGTTCAGGCTGCGGTCGAGCACCGTGCCGGTCACCTCACGGGTGGGCAGCTCGGGCGGGGGGGTGGTCGGCGTGTCGTCGCCGCCACCGCCGCCGCAGGCGACCAGGAGTGTGGATACGGCCAGGGCCAGGGCCGAGAGCGCGCAGGTGTTGCGGGAATGCATGTGGTTTCCTCGATTTCGTTCGGATGGGCAGGCCGGGCCCGTGGCACGGGCCCGGCGCATGGACCGGCTCAGAGGCCGTTGGCGGCAGCCTGCTTGCGGCGGCGCTGCCAGGCCAGTGCGGCCAGGCCCGCCAGTGCGGCGCCCAGGCCGCCACCGAGTGCGCCGCCACCACCGCTCTTGGGCGGCTCAGTGGGCGTCGTCGCTTCGGCGATGTCCAGGAAGGCGGCCGACACGGCGCCGGGCTTGCCGTCGCTGTTGGTGCCCTGCACGTAGACCATGTGGCGGCCCGGGGCCAGCGTCGAGGTGTCGATCTCGCCCACGGCCCGCTTGGTGGCGTCCGGGAAGTCCGACTTGGCCTGGTCCGATGTCGTCAGGGTCAAGTCCTTGCCTTCAGCACCGGCTTCCCAAGGCATCTTGTCGATGTAGACCTTGGCCCCCGTCACGTTGTAGACCACCGGGTAGGGCGGCGGCAGGATGGTCGACTGGCCCGCGTTGCTGTAGCGGTAGCGGTTGTCGTCCACCAGCGCAGAGACGCTGACCTTGGTGCCTGCAGGGACGGCGGCGGTCTGCTCCACCTTCACATCGACGGTGTCGGGGCCGAACGGCAGCTGGTAGACGCGGTTCAGCGCACGGCTCATGTAATGGAAGCCGTTGAAGTTTTCCGGATAGGTCTCGCGGTCGAACACGCCGCAGTCCTCGTAGAACGATCGGCCCATTTCCACGGTGTACGACGGCGCGCCCAGGAAGCCGTAGAAGGCATCCTTGGTCGTGCCTTCGGTGTTGTAGCTGAGCAGCTGCTGCGAGGAGTAGTTGTTGTGGTAGGCCAGGCGTTGGGCGATGACGGCCATGCCCTTGTTGTTGGGCGTGTGGGTGTTGAAGCCGTTCTCGGTGCGCTCCACGCCCCAGGGCCACAGGATGGCGCGCGCATTGCTGTGCAGGTCGATGAACATGCCGCCCGCGTAGTCCTCGGATGCGCCGGTCTGCCAGTCGAGCTCGCCGGTGCCGTTGTTGGCGCGGTTCTCGGGATTGCAGTAGGGGCCAGGGGTGCCCACCAGCGGCTTGCCCGTGCTGTCCACGGCCCACTTGTTGCGGCCGTCGGGCAGGGCGCCGCCTTCCCAGCGGCACTGGGCCTGGTTCCAGGTGCCGCGCACGTAGTTCAGCACGGCCTGGGTCTCGGGCTCGGACGCCGGTCCGGTTCCGCGGAAGGTGTCGCCGCAGATGCTGCCGTCCGAGCCGCCGGCGCCGCCGGTGGCCCAGCCGAACGGGTAGTTGCGGTTCAGGTCCACGCCGGAGCCCAGCGGGCCGTTGCCGGTCGTGTTGGTGCAGAACGCCGTCGTGTAGTTCGTGTTCTTGCGTTGGCGCGAAGAGCGGTCCTGCTCGGCCAGCTTGCGGCCGTCGGGGTTGTGGATGATGTAGTGGTACTGGTTGTTGTCCAGCATCATCGTGGCGTTGGGGTCCTTGCCGTAGTTGTCCAGCAGCCACTCGATGAACTTGGTGCCGACTTCCTGCGGGGCGTACTCGCGCGCGTGGATGCCGCCGGTCCAGACCATGCGCGGAACTTCCTTGCCCTGCTGCTTGGCGAAGTTGCCGACCACGATGGCACGCACGTCGTGCGGCTGGGCCGGGAACAGCGACAGGTTGAAGCGTTGCAGCCAGGTCGCCGGCAGGAACTTGGCCAGCAGGCCAGCGTAGCTGGACCAGGAGTTGTCGTACTGGTTGTTGACGACGGTGGGCTCCTTGATCTGCGTCTTCATCCAGGCCGGGCCGAGGTTCTTCAACTCGACCAGGTTGGGGTACTTGGCCTTGAGCTCGTCGAAGGTCGCGTAGGTCTGCTCCACCGTGCGGTAGCAGGCATGGGTGCCGTCGGCAATGGAGCTGGGCTGCTCGCGCGACGAGCGCTTGACGGCGCCCGAGGCCACGTCGCGGCTGCGCGATGCGATGAAGGCCTTGATGCGCTCGGTTTCCTCCACGTCGATCTGCACGCCGATGCCCAGCGCCTCGACCGCGTGCATCTCCTGGTCGCTGATCTCGGCGTGCACCGTGCGCGTCTTCTGGTCCACGTAGGGGTGGTCCAGCATGGCCGTCAGCTTGGACAGCTGGTCTTCCGAGGCGTAGGGGATCTTGACCGAGTAGACCTGGTCCGGATCACTGCCGTGGGCATGGATGGCCCCGGCGGCGCAGGCGAAAACGACGCAGGCCACGATGGCTGCAACCGGTGTCAGGCGGGGCGGATGGATTCGCTTCATCGAACGCTAACTCCTCAACAGTGGACGTTTGGGCCGATGGCTGCGGACGCCGGGGCGCCTGCAGGCCCACGCTGGCCTCGAGCTCTTGGCGACCCTGACCGCGTCGCGGGATGGCTGCGACCAGGGGCACATGGAACACAAGGCAGATCGCGTGCCATCACCTGATTCGCGCCTCGGCGCGTGCAAGTGCTTGTTTTGAAAAGGGGCAGGTGCCAGTTGTCCCGCGCTCGGCGTTCGGGATCCCGAACGCGGGAAGGCCAGGCGGTCGGGCGGCCGTGCGGGCCGGGC
>CAJYRH010000384.1 GCA_913776795.1 uncultured Pseudorhodoferax sp.
AAGCGCTGGACGCCTTACAGGAGGCGGCGCTGCGCAGTCCAGACAACGCCAATCCGAACATCCAGCGCTCCCTGCTGCACGGCAAGGCCGGCCGCACCGAAGCCGCGCGCGACGAACTGCGGCTGGCCGTGCGCAAGTGGCCCTCCAATGCGGCCTTGTGGACGAGCCTGGGCGAGCTGGAAGACAAGCTCGGCCGTGCCGACGAGGCGCGGCGCGCCTTCGCGGCGGCCGAGCGGTTGGGCGGCGCCCAGGCCAGGGAAGAGGTAGCGGCGACAGGCCGCAGCGCCCACGCCCGCCAGGTGGAAGCGCTGGCCGCGCTGGGCTGGGTCGAGCTGCGCAACGCCCGCCCGGCGCAGGCCGAAGCCGCCTTCCGCAAGGGCCTGGCGCTGGACGAGCGCCACGTCGGCCTGTGGAACGGCCTGGGCAGCACGATGCAACAGCTGCGCCGCTGGACCGATGCCGAGGCGGCCTTCGCCAGGGCGCTGGCGCTGGCGCCCAACGATGTCGCCGTGCTGGGCAACCGCGCCACGGCCTACGCGGAGGCGGGCCAGACCGACAAGGCGCTGGCCGACGTGCAGGCCGTGCTGCGCATCCAGCCCGGCGACGAGCGGGCCCAGCGCCTGCTGGCGGGCCAGACCTTCAACACGCGCGACTACCGCGGGGCGGCCAAGGCCTACGCACGGCTGGCCGAGATCGGCACCCCCACGGCCGACGACCTCGTCACCTGGGCCGAAAGCCTGCTCAAGCTGGGCGACGTGCCCGCCGCGCAGGCCCGGCTGCGCCAGGCCGAAACCAGGACGCCGCCCAGCCCGCGGCTGGACGATGCCATGGGCAAGCTGCTGGCCGCGCAGAACGACATGGCCGCGGCCCTGCCCTACTTCGAGCGTGCGCGTGCAGCCAACCCCACGAGCGCGCTGGCCTGGAGCAGCAAGGGCTACGCCCTGCTGCGCATGGACCGCCTCGGGGAAGCCGTCGAGGCACTGGAAACGGCCGTGCGCCTGGACCCCCAGTTGTCCAACGGCTGGATCAACCTGGGCCACGCGCAGCTGCGCGCCAGGAACCTGGGCCGCGCCATCGAGGCGCTGGAGAAATCCGTCGTGCTCGCACCGGAGGCAGCCGATGCGCGGCTCTACCTGGCGCAGAGCTACCTGCAGGCGCGCATGCCGGCCAAGGCGCGCGAGCACGCGCAGGCCGGGCTCGCGCGCCACCCGTCGGTGCCACCGCTGCTGGCGATCATGGCGGTCACCGCCCTGCTGGACCAGCGCGTGGCCGAGGCCGCCACCTGGCAAGGAAAGCTGCATGCCGTGGCGCCCGAGGTCGCGGGCAAGATCCGCATGCAGGCCATCAGTGGCGGCGTGATGGCCGCGCTGCAGTGGCCCGAATGAGCCTCAACCCGCCACCGGCTCCGGCGTGAAGCCGGCCGCGGCGATGGCCTGCCGGATGGCAGCCTGGTCCACCTGGCCCGGCTGCACCTGCACGCGGCGGCGGGCCAGGTCGACCTCCACCGTGGCCTGCGGATCGGCCGCCTGCACGGCCTTGGTGATGCTGGCCACGCAGTGGCCGCAGCTCATGTCTTGCACGTCGAATGTGAGCATGGAATGTCCCTGGAAGCGAAGGTCGCCAGTGTCATCCTTTCCACCATGGCAAGGTCAAGGCCGCAGCGCCCGATGCCCATTCTCTGCAAGTGGCTTCGGCGCCCACAGCCCTTGACCTTGCCACGATGGCAAGCTCGACAATGCCGCCATGGCCTCTTCCACCACCCTCCCGCCCCCGCTGCGGCTCCAGATCGAGGGCATGAGCTGCGCCTCCTGCGTGGGCCGCGTCGAGAAGGTGCTGCGCGCCGTCCCGGGCGTGGCACAGGCCGAGGTCAACCTCGCCACCGAGCAGGCCACGGTGCAGGCCGGTGCGCACGCGCAGCCGCTCGTCGCGGCGGTGCGCCAGGCCGGCTATGGCGTGGCCACGGCCGAGCACCGGCTGCAGATCGAAGGCATGACCTGCGCCTCCTGCGTGGGCCGGGTCGAGAAGGCGCTGCGCCGCGTGCCCGGCGTGCTGGAGGCGTCGGTCAACCTGGCCAGCGAACAGGCCACGGTGCAGGCCTTGTCCACCGTGGAACTGCAGGACCTGCTCGCCGCCACGGCCGCGGCCGGCTACCCGGCGCAGGCGCTGAGCGCTGCGCGTGCCGCCGCCTCGGAGCCAGCCGGCGCGCCCTGGTGGCCCGTGGCCATCGCCGCCGTGCTCACGCTGCCGCTGGTCGCGCCCATGCTGGCCCAGCCCTTCGGCCTGCATTGGATGCTGCCCGCCTGGCTGCAGCTGCTGCTGGCCACGCCCGTGCAGTTCTGGCTCGGCGCGCGCTTCTACCGCGCCGGCTGGGCCGCGCTGCGCGCGCGCAGCGGCAACATGGACCTGCTGGTGGCGCTGGGCTCCTCGGCGGCCTACGGCCTGTCGCTGTACCTGCTGTGGCAACACGGCGGCCACGGCAGCACGCCACACCTGTACTTCGAAGCCTCGGCGGCCGTCATCACGCTGGTGCTGCTGGGCAAGTGGCTGGAGCAGCGCGCCAAGCGCCAGACGCTGGACGCGATCCGCGCGCTCAACGCGCTGCGGCCGACCTGGGCGCGCGTGCGTCGCGGCGGCGTGGAGCAGGAGATCGCGGTCGAGCAGCTGGTGGTCGGCGACCTCGTGCTCGTGCGCCCGGGCGACCGCATCGCCGTGGACGGCGAGATCGTGCAAGGCCAGACCCATGTGGACGAATCCCTGCTGACCGGCGAGAGCCTGCCCGTGGCCAAGGGCCCGGGCGAGCGCGTGACGGGCGGTGCCATCAACGCCGAGGGCGCGCTGGAAGTGCGCACGCTGGCCGTGGGCGCCGAGACCCAGTTGTCGCGCACCATCCGCATGGTCGAGTCGGCCCAGGCCGCCAAGGCGCCGATCCAGCGCCTGGTGGACCGCGTGAGCGCGGTGTTCGTCCCCGTCGTGCTGCTGATCGCGCTGGCCACGCTCGCCGGCTGGGTGCTCGCCACCGGCGACTGGGAGCAGGCCCTCGTCAACGCCGTGGCCGTGCTCGTGATCGCCTGCCCCTGCGCGCTGGGCCTGGCCACGCCCACGGCCATCATGGCCGGCACGGGCGTGGCGGCGCGCCACGGCATCCTGATCAAGGACGCGCAGGCGCTGGAGACCGCGCACGCCGTCACGCTCGTGGCCTTCGACAAGACCGGCACGCTGACCGAGGGCAAGCCTTCCGTGGTCGCCGTGCGGCCCGCCACCGGTGAAGACGCCGATGCCGTGCTGCGCCAGGCCGCGGCGCTGCAGGCCAGCAGCAGCCACCCGCTCGCGCTGGCCGTGCGCGAGCGCGCCCAGGGCCTGGCCGTGCCGGCCGTGCAGGACGCGCAGGCCCTGCCCGGCCGTGGCGTGCAGGGCATGGTGGAAGGCCGGCTGCTGGCGTTGGGCAGCACGCGGCTGCTGCACGAACGCGGCTTCGATGCCGGCGCGCTGGCGGACGAGGCGCACCAGCTGGAGCAGGCCGGCCGCACCGTTTCCTGGCTGCTCGATGCCGACCGCGTGCTGGGCCTGCTGGCCTTTGGCGACAGCGTCAAGCCATCCGCCGCCGCGGCCATCGCGCGGCTGCA
>CAJYRH010000385.1 GCA_913776795.1 uncultured Pseudorhodoferax sp.
CTGGTCAGGCCATCGAAGAAGGCCAGCTTCTGGATCTTGGCTTCGGCCTGCTTGCGCTGCGTGATGTCGGTGTCGATCATCAGCACCGACTGCGGCGCACCCTGGTCGTCGCGCACCAGCGTCCAGCGCGCCTCCACCTGCACCGACTGGCCCAGCTTGCGGCGCCGCGCGACCTCGCCGTTCCACTCGCCGCAGGCCATCAGCTCGGCGTGGGCGTGGTCTGCCGTGGCCTCGTCCTCGAACAGCAGCGTGCCAACCGACTGGCCCATGACCTCGTCGGCTTTCCAGCCGTAGAGCCGCTCGGCGCTCTTGTTCCAGTACTGAACGCGGCACGCGGTGTCCGCCACCACGATGGCGTCGCGCGCCTTGTCCAGCAGCGAGGCCTGGTGGCGGATGTGCTCGTCCGCCTTGCGGCGGTCCAGCTCGGCCGCCACGCGCACGGCGAAGATCCGCAGCGTGGACGCGAGAAACTCCTGGTGCCGCAGGGGCTCGGCGAAGGCCACCAGGACGAGGCCGCTGACCCGCCCGGCAGCGTCGAAGAGACTGTGGCCCGCATAGGCCTGGGCACCGATGGACGCCAGCAGCGGATAGGGTGCGAAGGCATCACTGACACCCTCGGTCACGACGTAGGCCCCGCTGGCCATCAATCCGCCCAGCTGGCTGCCGGCCAGCGGCGCATCGAAGTTGCGCCGCACCTGCCCATGGACCACCGCGCCCAGGGTGCGCGCAACCATGGATTTGGGCTCCAGCACCGCGATGAAGCTGGCCTGGGCACCCAGCGCGTCGGCCATGTTCAGCGCCAGTTGCTCGAAGAACTCGGTCCCGGTGCTGGCGGAGACGGCAGCGGCCACCTTGAGCATGGCCATCTGCACGCGCTGCTGCGCCTCCTGCGTCTGACGCTGCTGCTCGCGGACGCGCAAGGTGGTCAGGCCGAAGGCCAGGTCGTCCGCCAGCGCCTTGAGCAGGGCGACCTCGTCCTCGGTCGGCGTGGCGACCTCGCCCAGGTACAGGTAGAACAGCCCGAAGCAGCGCGCGCCGTCGAGCAACGGAAGGCAGACCAGGCCGCGAAAGCCGTGTGCCAGCGCGTTGCGGGCCCAGGACTGGCAGCGCGGATCGGCCTGGACATCGGGCACGATCATGAGCTGGCCACTGCGGATGGTCAGACCCACGGGGCCCTGGCCTGCAGGCACGTCGTCTGCCCAGGTCAGCACGAAGCTGCCGATGTAGCCGCCGGCGTCGCCCACGCTGGCCACCGGCTCCACGCTGCGCGACGCGTCGTCGCGGGCGAAACCGACCCAGGCCATGGCGTAGCCGCCGATGTCCACCGTGATGCGGCACAACTCCTGCAGCAGCGCCTGCTCCGAAGTGGCGCGCACCAGGCTCTCGTTGCAGGCCGACAGCATGCGCTGGGCGCGGCTGACGCGCGCCAGACCCTGTTCCGCGCGCAGGCGGGCCGTGATGTCGTAGCAGCGCACCATGCGGGCGGCCACGCCGCCGAAGTCGATGGTCGTGCCGGAGAGTTCCACGTCGAGCAGGCTGCCGTCCTGGCGCTGGTGGCGCATGCGCCGGTTGGCATAGGAGGCTTCGGGCAGCAGGCGGGCGAGGTGGCGTTCGGCCTGCGGACGCAACTGCGGCATCGTCATCGCCAGCAGCTGCTCTTCGGTGTACCCGTACTGCTCCACGGCGCTGCGGTTGGCGGCCAGGATCCGCATGGTGGGCATTTCGAACACGAACATCGCCTGCGGATTGCGGTCGAACAGCATGCGGTACTGGTCTGCCGCCGCGCGCAGCTGCGCATGCAGGCGATGGCGGTCGATGGTCACGCCCAGCGATTCGCCCAGGATCTGCAGGTTGCCGACGTCGCGGTCGTAGAAGGAATGCGGCTCGGCGTAGGCGGCCAGCAGCACGCCGACCATGGACTCGCCCGAGCGCAGCGGCGCGATGACCATGGAGCGCACCCCGTCGGAGATGGCGCGCTCGCGGTCCAGGCGGTCGTCCAGGATGGTGTCGTCGCAGATCATGACGCGGCGCTGCGCAAGCGCCTTGCCGGTCAGGCTGATCGCCATGTTCGCGCGCCGGCCGATGCGGTCGGCGAGCAGCCCGCACCCGGCCACGATCATGAGCACCCCGTCGTCCTGCACGAGTTCCAGCGATACGCCGTCCGCGTGCAGCAATTCCTGCGTGCGCACGACGGCGCGGTCCATCAGCGACTGCAGGGGCACATCCAGCGCTGCGAATTCCTGCTGCAGCTGGGCGATGCGGATGCGGTCCTGCGCGTCGCGCCGACTCTCCTGCTGGGCTCGCGTGTGGACCGAAAGGTCCACCCGGCCGGCCATCTCGAGGAAGCGCTGCTGGCTCTGGCCCACGGCACTGCGCAACGGCTCGTGCTCGCCCTGCGGTCCCAGCGCCTGCAGCACGGGCGCGAGCATCCAGTCGAACTCCGGGTCCGGCGGCCCGGTCGACGTGTTCTGCACGCGGTCTGGGGGAACGTCGGGCGGCAGCATGTTCACGGTGCGGGCATGCTGGCACAGGCGCGCGCCGCGCCCCCTGGCCCGCCGCGCCGCGCGTCGGCCCCGGCCGGCCGTCCGGCGCGGGCGCTGGGCACAGGCCACGGCCATGGTCCGATTGCATGCACGCGGACTCCCGGCGGTACCAGCATCGCCCGCGCACGCAGCGGCTTTGGTCTAGGATCGCGCCAGCGGCACCACCGCAGCCGTGACCGACGGAGAGTACATGAGCATCCAGGAAGAGACCCGTGCACGCTGGGAACAGGAGATGCAAAGCGCCTTGCAGCGCATGCGCGAAGGCGGTGGCCATGCCGGCCTGGCCCGTCCCGAGCAAGTGGCCGGCAAGACCGGTCTCGAGACCATGCAGGCCATGCTGGCCGGGGCGCTGCCCTATCCCCACATTGCCGAGACGCTGGATTTCGGCCTGGTCGAGGTCGGCTACGGCCTCGCGGTGTTCCAGGGCACGCCGCAGCTCAAGCACTACAACCCGCTGGGCAGCGTGCATGGGGGGTGGTTCGCCACGCTGCTGGATTCGGCCCTGGGCTGCGCCGTGCACACCACGCTGCCGGCAGGCCGCGGCTACACCACGGCCGAACTGGGCGTGAACATCGTGCGCGCCGCCACGCTCAAGACCGGGCCTTTGCGCGCCATCGGCAAGGTGATCCACAGCGGCCGCCAGCTGGCCACGGCCGAGGCCCGCATCGTGGGCCCGGACGACAAGCTCTACGCCCACGCCACCACGACCTGCCTGGTGTTCGAAGCACGCTGAGGGTGGACGCGCGGCAAAATAGGCCGCATGCGACTACTCCACACGATGCTGCGCGTTGGCAATCTCCAGCGCTCGATTGACTTCTACACCCAGGTGCTCGGCATGAAGCTGCTGCGCACCTCCGAGAACCCCGAGTACAAGTACTCGCTGGCCTTCGTCGGCTACGGCAACAACCCCGATCATGCCGAGCTGGAACTCACCTACAACTGGGGCATGGACAGCTACGAGATGGGCACCGCCTATGGCCACATCGCGCTGGGCGTGCCCGATGCCTACGCGGCCTGCAAACGCATCAAGGCCGCAGGCGGCCAAGTCACCCGCGAAGCCGGTCCGGTCAAGGGCGGCACCACGGTGATCGCCTTCGTCACGGACCCCGACGGCTACAAGGTGGAACTGATCCAGCGCGCGGACGCAGCCGGCGGCGGCGGCCTGCGCTGAACCGCCGGCCACCCGGCCTTCACTCGGCGGTCACCCCGGCTGCCTTGATCACCTTGCCCCACTTCTCGGTCTCGGCCACGAGATGGCTGCGCAGGCCCTCGGGCGTTACCTTGTCCATGGGCACGATTTCCGAGCTCAGGTCCGCCAGGCGCTGCCTGACGCCTTCGTCCTGCAACGCCGTGCGCAGCGCCTGGTTGATCTTGGCCAGCACCTCGGGCGGTGTGCCCTTGGGCGCGTACACGCCGTGCCAGACCTTCACGTCGAAGCCCTTGAGGCCCTGCTCGTCCAGCGTCTTCACCTCGGGCAGGCTGGCCAGGCGCCTGGGCGTGGTCACGCCGAACACCTTGACGCGCTGGCCGTCCTTGATGACGGGC
>CAJYRH010000386.1 GCA_913776795.1 uncultured Pseudorhodoferax sp.
ATAGGTGCGGGCATCGGCGATGCGGTCTCGGCGTTAGCGGGCGGCGACCTGGCGCCGGCGCTGATCGCCGTCGGCATGGCGGCCTTCCTCGCGGCGGTGACGCAGGCGCCCCTCACGGCGTTCATCATCGTCATGGAGATGGTGAACGGCCATGCCATGGTGCTGTCGCTGATGGCCGCCGCCATGCTCGCCAGCCTGATCTCGCGCCTCATGACGCGGCCGCTCTACGCGACGCTGGCCGAACACCTGCTGGCCACCGCGGCGGTGCCTTCGCCGCCAGCGGCCCGGCAACCCACCGTGGGATGAGCACCCTCAGGCCGAGGCTGCGCGGCGCGCCTTGAGGCTGGCCACGTAGTTCTCGCGCGTGCCGCCCACGTGCACGCGCATGAGCGCGTCGAAGGCCGCGAGATCGCCACCGCTGAAATGCGCCAGCAATTGCTGGTGCTGCTCGTAGCCGGCTGGACGCAGCACGTCGGCCGGCGCCGACAGGTGCGTGCGCAATGCGGCGATCTTGGCGCCAGCCGTGGCGTAGGCGGCCTGCAGGTAGCTGTTGCCGCAGTGCAGGACGAACGCCTCGTGCAGCCGCGTGTCGGCCCTGCTGTAGCGCACGTGGTCCTTGCTTTTGCGCGAGGCCGTCATCTCGGCGATGGCGGCCTTGACCTCGGCCACAGCGTCTTCGCGCGCATGGCGGTAGGCGAGCTCGGCCGCGCGCGGCTCGATCAGCATGCGGAACTCGCACAGCGCCTGCACGTCGGCCTCGCTCGCCTCGAACACATAGCTGCCGCGCTGCGGCTTGACGGCCACCAGGCCCAACTGCTGCAACTGGTTCAACGCCTCGCGCACGGGCGTGCGGCTGACGCCGAAGGAGCTGGCCAGTTGCTCCTCCGGAATCATCTCGCCCAGCGCGAACTGGCCGTCGACGATGGCTTCGCGCAGCCGCTGCGCAACCTGGGTCGCCAGCGAACGGGGGGCTTCGATCTTGAAACTGGTTGCGCTCACGGCGCCGTCTCCTGTAGATGCGCCCGTACGACAAAGGGCGCCCTAGTCTCGCAGAACAGATCCAGGCCCCGTGCGGGCAGGTGCATTCTGCCATCGGTGTTTGTACTAGTGCCTCAGTACCTTACATACAAGGATACTGGAACCCATGAAGACGACCACCAGCGCGGGCGCGGCCCGCGCCATCGAAGCGCTCTCCGCGCTGCGCGACCAACTCGGCACGGCCACGGTGCTGATCGGCGCCGACGTGCCGGAGCGCAACCGAAACGACTGGAGCACCCAGCCGCCGACGAACCCGCTGGCCGTGGTGCGACCGGTGGATGCAGCGGGCGTCTCGGCCGCACTGCGTGTCTGTCGCGAGGCCGGCCTGCCCGTGGTGCCGCAGGGCGGCCTGACCGGCCTGTGCGGTGGTGCCCGGCCCGAGGACGGCTGGGTTGCGCTGTCGCTGGAGCGGCTGGTGGGCGTGGAGGAGATCGACCCCGACAGCGCGACCATGACCGTGCGCGCCGGCACGCCGCTGGAGTCGGTCCAACGCGCGGCGACGGACGCCGGCCTGTACTTCGCGCTGGACCTGGGCTCGCGCGGCTCCTGCGCCATCGGCGGCAACCTGTCGACCAATGCCGGCGGCAACCGCGTGATCCGCTACGGCATGGCGCGTGAGCTGGTGCTGGGCCTGGAATGGGTGCTGCCCGATGGCACCATCGTGACCAGCCTGAACAAGATGATGAAGAACAACGCAGGCTACGACCTCAAGCAGTTGTTCATCGGCAGCGAAGGCACGCTGGGCATCATCACGCGCATCGTGCTCAAGCTGCACCCGCAGCCGGGCTGCACCCTGTCGGCGCTGTGCGCATTGCCGGACTACGCCAGCGTCGTGCGTTTGCTCAACGCCTCGCGCCGCGGCCTGGGCCCGCTGCTGTCGGCCTTCGAGGTCATGTGGCCCGACTACTGGGACGTCGTGACGAAGCGGGTCGGCGTGCGCCCGCCCGTGGCCGGCGACCATGGCTTCTACGTGCTGGTGGAAGCCCAGGGCACGGACGAGGCAGTGGACGGCCCGCGCTTCGCGGCCTGGCTGGAGCAGTTCGCCGACGGCGGCGGCCTGGCCGACGCGGCGCTGGCCCAGTCCGTGGCCGACACGCAGTCGTTCTGGGCACTGCGCGACGCCTGCTCGGAGTTCTTCCAGGCCCTCGGCCCCCACGTCTCCTACGACGTGGCCCTCGCGGTGCGCGACATGGACGCCTTCGCCGCGGAGTGCAAGGCTGCGCTGCTGGCGCAGATCCCCGGTTGCCAGAGCGTCTACTACGGGCACATCGGCGACGGCAACGTGCACCTGGTGGCCTGGGTGGAGGGCCTGTCCATCGAGGCGCAGCCCAAGAAGCGCATGGACGAGGTGATCTACAGCACCGTGCGCGATTTCAAGGGCAGCATCTCGGCCGAGCACGGCATCGGAACGGCCAAGAAGCCCTACCTGTCGTACGCGCGCAGCCCCGAAGAAATCGCCCTCATGCGCACGCTCAAGGCCGCACTCGATCCGCTGAACCTGCTGAACCCCGGCAAGGTGCTCTGAATGAAGAGATTCCCACGCCCATCGCTTGTCCTGCCGCTGCCCTGCAAGAGGACGCACCCATGCCTTCGGGCGGCCGGGCGGCATCGATGAATCGGCTGTTCAAGTGCATCGAGGCGGTGCTCGCCGCATTGCTGCTGGGCATGGTATTGATGGTGTTCGGCAACGTGCTGCTGCGCTACGCCTTCAACTCGGGCATCCAGGTGTCGGAGGAGCTGTCGCGCTTCTTCTTCATCTGGCTGACCTTCATCGGCGCCATCGTTGCGATGCGCGACGGTTCGCACCTGGGCATGGACAACTTCGTCACCAGGCTGTCGCGCCGCGGCAAGCTCATCTGCCTGGCACTGTGCCAGTGCATGACGGTGCTGTGCTGCGTGATGATGTTCCGCGGCACCTGGGTGCAGCACGAGATCAACGCCACCACGTCCGCGCCGGTCACGGGCCTGTCCATGATCTGGGTGTTCGGCGTGGCCTACCTGACCGCCATCGCCATCGGCGTGATGGCGCTGCGCACGCTGTGGCGCATCGCGCGCAACGAGATCGCCGACGACGAGCTGGTCGCCATCAGCGAGAGCGAAGAGAACCTGCATCCGACCACCCCGACCGCTGCGGCGGGGGGGCGCCCATGAGCGCAGCGCCGGTTCGCTCCAAGCAAGCGCGCACCGCAGTGCGCAGCACCGAGGTTCTTCAGTGACCATCGCCGTTTTCACCTTCTCGCTGCTCGGCGCCATGATGCTGGGCCTGCCGATCGCGTTCGCGCTGCTGGTGTGCGGCGCGGCGCTGATGGTGGCCCAGGGCCAGATCGACACCACCATCCTGTCGCAAAAACTGGTGGAGGGCGCCGACAGCTTCCCGCTGCTGGCGATCCCGTTCTTCATGCTGGCCGGCGAGCTCATGAACGCCGGGGGAATTTCCAAGCGCATCGTGCACTTTGCGCTGGCCTGGGTCGGCCACATCCGCGGCGGGCTGGGCGTGGTGGCGATCTTCGCCTCGGTGCTGATGGCCGCCATCTCGGGCAGCGCCGCGGCCGACGCGGCCGCCATCGGTGCGCTGCTGATCCCGATGATGCGCAAGGCCGGCTACAACGTGCCGCGCTCGGCCGGTCTGATCGCCGCCGGCGGCGTCATCGCACCCGTGATTCCTCCGTCCATCGGCCTGATCGTGTTCGGCGTGATCGCCAACGTCTCCATCGGCAAACTGTTCCTGGCCGGCATCTTTCCCGGTCTGATGATGGGGCTGGCCCTGCTGCTGACCTGGCAATGGGTGGCGCGGCGCGACCAGGTGTCCGTGCTGCCGCGCCAGAGCATGGCGGCGCGCGGCCGCGCCGCGTTCGACGGCATCTGGGCGCTGCTGATGCCGCTGGGCATCATCGGCGGCCTGAAGTTCGGCGTGTTCACACCGACCGAGGCTGGCGTGGTGGCCTGTGTCTACGCTTTCGTTCTCGGCGCATTCGTCTACCGCGAACTGCCGCTGCGCCAGCTCTACCCGCTGCTGGTCTCGGCGGCCAAAAGCACCGCCGTGGTGGTGTTCCTGATCGCCGCGGCGCTGGTTTCGGCCTGGCTCATCACCACGTCCGAAGTGCCGCAACAGGTCTCGGCGCTGCTGCAGCCCTTCATGTTCAACAAGATCGTGCTGATGTTCGTGATCATGGTGATCGTGGTCATCGTCGGCACGGCGCTGGACTTCGCGCCCACGCTGATGATCCTGACACCGGTGCTGATGCCGGTGATCAAGGAGGCCGGCATCGACCCGGTGTATTTCGGCGTGCTGTTCATCATGAACAACGCCATCGGCCTGATCACGCCGCCCGTGGGCATCGTGCTGAACGTGATCTGCGGCGTGGCCAAGATCTCGATGAAGGACCTGATGCAGGGGCTGTGGCCTTTCCTGTGGGCAGAGCTGGCGGTGCTGTTCCTGCTCGTGCTGTTCCCCGACCTCGTGCTGGTGCCTCTCAAATGGCTCAGCTGATCCGTTCCCCCTCGACCTCTGGAGACATGACCATGCACACCATCTCACGCGCGGCACTGACGGCCGTGGCCGCCGCCACCCTGGTTCTGGCCGCCGGCACTGCCAGCGCCCAGTTCAAGGACCGCAACTTCCGCGTCTCCAACGGCGTGAGCAAGGAGCACCCCATGGGCAACGGGCTGGCCGCCATGGGCGCCTGCACGCTGGAGAAGTCCGGCGGCAAGATGAAGATCCAGGCTTTCTGGGACGGATCGCTGGGCAGCGACCTGACCAGCACGCAGAGCGTGCGCACCGGCTCCATCGACATGGTGCTGACCTCCACCGCGCCGGTGGTCTCCATCGTGCCGGCACTCGGCGTGTTCGACCTGCCGTTCCTGTTCAATACCGCCGCCGAAGCCGACCAGCTGCTGGACGGCAAGGTGGGCGACTGGTTCTCGGCCAAGCTGCCGGCCGTGGGCCTCGTCAACCTGGCCTGGTGGGAGAACGGCTTTCGCCACACCACCAACTCCAAGCGCCCCATCACGAAGGTCGAGGACTTCGACGGCGTGAAGATGCGCGTGATGCAGAACAACGTCTACCTGGACACCTTCAAGACCCTGGGCAGCAACGCCGTGCCCATGGCCTTCACCGAGGTCTACTCGGCGCTGGAGACCAAGACCGTCGACGGCCAGGAGAACCCGTTCACCAACATCGAGAACATGAAGTTCTACGAGGTGCAGAAGTACCTCACTCTGTCAAAGCACGCCTACAGCCCCACGCTGGTGCTGTTCTCCAAGAAGGTCTGGGACGGCCTTTCGCCGCAGGAGCAGGGCGTGCTGCGGGACTGCGCCGTGGTCGGCCGTGCCGAGCAGCGCCGCGCCAACCGCGCCATGGAGGCCAAGAGCGTGGACAACCTGCGCAGCAAGGGCATGGCCGTCAACGAGATCAGCTTGGCCGAGACCGCGCGCATCCGCGAGAGGACCAAGGTGATCTACGAGCGCCACGCCAAGGCCATCGGCGACGAGCCGATCGCGCTGGTGACCGAGGAACTCAAGCGGATCCGCGGGCAATGAGCGCCGCGCCGGGCCGCCCCAAGCAGGCTCGCTCCCCCTCGGGGGGACAGGCCGCAGGCCGAAGGGGGTACAAATGAGCGGGCTTCTGGAGGGACAGGTCGCATGGGTCACCGGCGGTGGCAGCGGCATCGGCCTGGCTGGAGCGGTGGACCTGGCCAAGGCCGGTGCGCGCGTCGTGGTCTCGGGCCGCGATGCGGCCAAGCTGGACGCGGCCATCGTGGAGGCGCAAGCGCGCGGCGCGCCGGCGGGCAGCATCACGGCCATGCCCCTGGACGTGGCCGACGCCAAGGCCGTCAACGCCGTGGCGGATGCGATCCAGGCCGGGTTCGGCCGGGTCGACATCCTCGTCAACAGCGCGGGGCTCAACTACCCCAAGCGCTACTGGTGCGACACCGATGCGGAGACCTTCGCCGACGTGGTGGGCATCAACCTGAACGGTGCCACCTACTGCACGCTGGCCGTCGTCAAGGGCATGCGCACGCGCGGGCAGGGCACGGTCATCAACGTGGCCTCGTTCGCGGGCTTCCACTACGAGTACATGACGGGCCCGGCCTACACGTCGAGCAAGGCCGCGATGATGGCGCTCACGCACTCCTTCAACATCGAGGAGTGCGTGAACGGCCTGCGCGCCACGGCGCTGTGCCCGGGCGAGGTGGCCACGCCCATCCTCAAGAAGCGGCCCGTGCAGCCGACCGAGGCGGACAAGGCGCGCATGCTGCAGGAGGCCGACCTGGGCCGCACGATCCGCTTCATCGCCGAGGCGCCAGCGCACGTGTGCGTCAACGAACTCGTGATCTCGCCGGTGTGGAACCGCACCTATGTGCAGGACCAGCCGCTGGTGCGCAAAAAGTCCGCCGCATGACAGCACCCTTGGTCGTGGCCGTGACCGGCTCGGGGCAGGGCATCGGCCTGGCCGTGGCGCGCAGATTCGCCGAGCGCGGCGCGCGCGTCGTGGTCTCCGACATCGATGCCGCGCGCTGCCAGCGCGCGGCGGAAGCGACCGGAGCGCTCGGCGTGCCAGCCGACGTGACCGACGCGGCGCAGTGCAGTCACCTCGTCGAGCGAGTCGTCGCTGCGCATGGCCGGCTCGACGTGATGGTCTGCAATGCCGGCATCATGCAGTTGAGGCCATTGCTCGAACTCGAAGGTGCCGACTGGGACCGCATGCTGGGCGTCAACGTCAAGGGCTGCTTCCTGAGCCTGCAGGCCGCGGCGCGCCAGATGCTGCTGCAGGCGCCGCTGGCGGCAGGCCGGCCGCGCGGCAAGATCATCACCATGGCGTCCATCGCCGGGCGCAGTGGCGCCGGCCCGATCGCCGCCGTGATCCCGCACTACCGTGCGAGCAAGGCCGCGGTGCTGAGCCTCACGCAGTCGGCCGCCATTGCCCTCGCGCCGCATCTGACCGTGAACGCGATCTGCCCTGGCCTGGTCGAGAGCGAGATGTGGCGCGGCATGGACCGGGCCTGGGGCGCGCTGCAAGGCCTGGGCGAAGG
>CAJYRH010000387.1 GCA_913776795.1 uncultured Pseudorhodoferax sp.
GCCCACACTGCCGCTCTGGTTGCCATAACCCAGCACGCGCGCGGCGCAAGCGGCGTGGTCCTCGCCGCCCAACGCATCACAACGGCGCATGGCGTTGGCCACCAGCTGGTCTTGCCCCTGCGTCTGCAGGTCGCCCTTGCGCTTGTCGGCCTGGGCATTGGCGGCCTCGCGCAGACATGTTTCCTGCGCTTGCGGCGTCGCTCCGCTCATGCAGGCGGCGCGTTCGCGCTCGTAGCTTCCCGAGTTGTCGATGCCGGTGGACCCTGGTGTCGCGATCTGGGCGCTCGCGGCGCCCACTGCCATCACGCATACCAATGCAAAGTAAGAAAGTGGCCGGCTGTGCCGGCCTGGTGTGTGCGTCTTCTGCGCAGCCATGGCGATCTCCGTTGATGCTGACGATGCCAGGATGCTAGGAATGCGGAGTCGGCGCCGGCGCCAGACAGAACCTGGGAAAACATGGGCATGGATGCGCGGGGCGCTGTAGGACAACTGGGGCAGGCGCCGTCCACGGTCGGGTGCGGGCGACCTACACTCGCTCGCTTTCATCGATGGGACATGCCATGCTGACGCTCTTTTATGCCCGCAACACCTGCGCGCGCGCCGCACACATTGCTCTTGCGGAGAGTGGGCTGCCATACCGCACCACGCGGCTGGACTTCACCACCGGCGAACAGCGCAAGCCCGGGTACCTCACGATCAACCCCAAGGGCCGCGTTCCGGCGCTCGTGACCGAGCGCGGCACCCTGACCGAGAACCCCGCCATCCTTTCCTACATCGCGCAGTCCGCGCCCATGGCCAGACTGGCACCGCTGGACGATGCCTTCGCATTCGCCCAGATGCAGGCCGTCAACACCTACCTGTGTTCGACCGTGCACGTGGCCCATGCGCACCGGTTCCGTGGTGCGCGCTGGTCCGACGACGTCGATGCACAGCAGTCCATGCAGCGCAAGGTGGCATCCAACATGCGCGAATGCTTCGAGCTCATCGAGGCGACCATGCTGCGTGGTCCCTGGGTGCTGGGCGAGCAGTACACGGTGGCAGATGCCTACCTGTACACGATCGCAGGCTGGCTGGAGGGCGACGGCGTGGACCTGGCCGGCCTGCCCGCCACGCGCGACCACATGGCACGCATGGCACAGCGGCCGGCCGTGCAGAAGGCCCTGGCCGAAGAAGCTGCAGGCTGACGGCTCAGCCGCCGGCGCGCTTGACCTGGTAGCCCTGCTTGCGCAGGACCTCCATCACCTGGGTGACGTGGTCGCCCTGCACCTCGATCTGCCCATCCTTGACGGTCCCGCCCGTGCCGCAGGCAGCTTTCAGCTGCTTGCCCAGCTTCTGCAGGCCGTCCTCGTCGACCGGCACGCCCCAGACCAGGGTCACGCCCTTGCCCTTGCGGCCCTTGGTTTCCAGCCGAACCCGAACGGTGCCGTCGCCAAGCGGCACCGGAGCTGCCTTCTTGCAGGCGCACTGCGCGACGGGCTGGCGGCACACCGGGCACATGCGCCCGGCTTCGGTCGAGTAGACCAGCCCGCCCAGCCCACCGAAGCCCTTCATCACAGCGACTGGCCCAGGCGCGCGATGCCTTCCTGGATCTTGGCCACGTCGGCCGTGGCGAAACTGAGCCGCAGCGTGGACAGGTCCGGGTCGTGCGCGAAGAACGGTGCGCCGGGCACGAAGGCGACGAGCCTGTCGATCGCGCGCTGCGCAAATGCGCCCGCGTCGCGTCCGCCGGTCAGCCGGGCCCAGAAGAACATGCCGCCCTTGGGCGCATCGAAGGCGATGGCATCCCCGAGCTCGGCGCGCAAGCGCTCGGCCATCACGCGCGCCCGCTCGGCGTAGACCTGCCGCACCCGGTCCAGCGCGCCGTCCAGGCGGTTCAGCGTCAGGTAATGCGCCGCCGTGGCCTGTGTCAGGTTGGAGGTGTGGGCGTCGCTGAACTGCTTGCACATGGTCGCGTTGGCCAGCAGGGCCGCCGGCGCGATGAGCCAGCCCACGCGCAGTCCGGGCGACAGGATCTTGCTCATGGAGCCGCAGTGCGCGAGCCACTCACGGCTCCCCGGCACTTCGCTGGACAGTGCCAGCAGGGACGGCGGGGCGGGCTGGTCGAAGTACAGCTCGCCATAGGGGTCGTCCTCGACCACCAGCGTGCCGGTGCGCGCGGCGATCTCCAGGATGCGGCGGCGGCGCTCCAGGCTCAGCATGGCGCCATGCGGGTTGCCGAAGTTGGGGATCAGATACACGAGCTTGGGCCTGTGCTCGGCGATCAGGCGCTCCAGGGGCTCGACCAACACGCCGTCGGCGTCGATGGGCGTGCCGATGACATGCGCGCCGTACAACCGGAAGCACTGGATGGTGGCCAGGAAGGTCGGTGCCTCGACGATGACCTTGTCGCCGGGCGAAATCATGGTCTTGCCGATCAGGTCCAGCGCCTGCTGGCTGCCGGTGGTCACGATCAGGCCTTCCGGCAGCACCTGGACACCCTTGTTGGCCATGAACAGCGCAAGCTGTTCGCGCAGCGGTCCATAGCCCTCGGTCGCACCGTACTGCAGCACCGGGCCGGGCGTGTCGCGCAGCACGGCGGCAGTCGACAGGGCAATACCTTCG
>CAJYRH010000388.1 GCA_913776795.1 uncultured Pseudorhodoferax sp.
CGCATGGCGGAACACGCAGCTGGCCGCGCCCGTGACCGCCACGCGCACGCCGCTGTCGAACTGCGCCACGAACACGCCGACCAGCGCGAAGCGCGAGGCGGCCTGCTTGAACTTGAGGTACGCCGCACGCTTGGGGATCGGGAAACGGATCGCGGTGATCAGTTCGCCCTCGTCCAGCGCCGTGGAGAACATGCCGGTGAAGAAATCGTCGGCGGCGATCTCGCGCTGCGTGGTGATGACCGTGGCGCCGAGCGCCAGGACCGCGCTCGGGTAGCAGGCCGACGGGTCGTTGTTGGCGACCGACCCGCCCAACGTGCCCATGGCGCGCACCTGCCGGTCGCCGATGTGGCTTGCCAGGTCGGCCAGCGCGGGGATGGCGGCCTGCACCTCGGCGCTGTTCGCCACGTCCAAGTGGCGCGTCATGGCGCCGATGACGATGGCGTCGCCCTCCTTGCGGATGCCGGCGAGATCGGCAATGCCGCCCAGGTCCACCAACTGGCCGGGGTCGGCCAGGCGCAGCTTCATGGAGGCCAGCAGGGTCTGGCCGCCGGCCAGCGGGCGGGCACCTGCGGCGGCGAGCTTGGCCGCGTCCGCAGCGCTGGCGGGTCGTTCGATCGTGAATGCGTACATGGTCTTGTTCTCCTCAGGCTTTGGCTTGCTGGATCGCGGCCCAGACACGGGCGGGCGAGGCCGGCATGTCGAAGTCCTTCACGCCCAGTGGCGCCAGCGCGTCGAGCACGGCGTTGATGACGGCCGGCGGCGAACCGATCGCCCCCGCCTCCCCGCAGCCCTTGGTGCCGAGCGGGTTGTGGGTGCAGGGCGTGCAGACGGTGTCGAGCTTGAACTGCGGGAAGTCGTCGGCGCGCGGCATGGCGTAGTCCATGAACGAGCCGGTCAGCAGTTGGCCGGTGCTCTCGTCGTAGACGCAGTTCTCCATCAGCGCCTGGCCGATGCCCTGCACGAGCCCGCCGTGCACCTGGCCCTCCACGATCATCGGATTGATGATGGTGCCGAAGTCGTCCACCGCGCTGAAGCGGTCCACGCGCACCACGCCCGTGGCCGGGTCGACCTCCACCTCGCAGATGTAGGTGCCCGCCGGGAAGGTGAAGTTGGTCGGGTCGTAGAACGCGGTCTCGTTCAGGCCCGGCTCCAGCTTGTCCAGCGGATAGTTGTGCGGCACGTAGGCCGTCAGTGCCACCTGGCCGAACGGGATCTTCTTGTCGGTGCCCTTGACGGTGAATTCGCCATTGGCGAACTCGATGTCGGCGTCCGAGGCCTCCATCAGGTGCGCGGCGATTTTCTTGGCCTTGGTCTCGATCTTGTCCAGCGCCTTCATGATGGCAGCGCCACCGACCGAGATCGAGCGCGAGCCGTAGGTGCCCATGCCGAAGGGCACGCGACCGGTGTCGCCGTGCACCACATCGACGTTTTCGACCGGGATGCCCAGGCGTGCCGCCACCACCTGTGCGAAGGTGGTCTCATGGCCCTGGCCATGGCTGTGCGAGCCCGTGAACACGGTCACGCTGCCGGTCGGGTGCACGCGCACCTCGCCGCATTCGAACAGCCCGGCGCGCGCGCCCAGGGCGCCCGCGATGTTGGACGGCGCGATACCGCAGGCCTCGATGTAGCTGCTGTAGCCGATGCCGCGCTTGAGGCCCTTGGCCTCGCTGGCCGCGCGGCGGGCCGCGAAGCCGGCCACGTTGGCCAGGCCCTCGGCCTTGGTCATGCAGCCCAGGTAGTCGCCCACGTCGTACTGCAGCGCCACGGGCGTCTGGTACGGCCACTGGTTGATGAAGTTGCGCTTGCGGATCTCGTCCTGGCCCAGCCCCATGTCCCAGCCGCAGCGGCTGACCAAACGCTCCAGCAGGTAGGTGGCCTCGGGCCGCCCTGCCCCGCGGTAGGCGTCGACCGGCGCGGTGTTGGTGAACCAGGCGTCCACCTCCACGTAGATCTGCGGGCAGGTGTACTGGCCGGCCAGCAGCGTGGCATACAGGATGGTGGGTACGGCCGTCGAGAAGGTCGACAGGTAGGCGCCCAGGTTGGCGTCGGTGTGCACGCGCATGGCCAGGAACTTGCCATCCTTGTCCATCGCCATCTCGGCATGGCTCACATGGTCCCGGCCGTGCGCGTCGGACAGGAAGGCCTCGCCTCGCTCGCAGTTCCACTTGACGTTGCGGTTGAGCTGCTTGGCGGCCCAAGTGAGGCACACGTCCTCGGCGTAGAGGTAGATCTTCGAACCGAAACCACCGCCGACATCGGGTGCGATGACGCGCACCTTGTGTTCCGGCAGGCCCAGCACGAACGCCGTCATGAGCAGGCGCTCGACGTGCGGGTTCTGGTTGGACACGTAGAGCGTGTACTCGTCGTTGGCCCGGTTGTAGCTGCCGATGGCCGCGCGCGGCTCCATGGCGTTGGGCACCAGCCGGTTGTTGGTCAGGTCCAGTTTGGTCACGTGCGCCGCGTTGGCGAACGCGGCGTCGACCTGGCCCTTGTCGCCGATGGCCCACTTGTAGCAGTGGTTGTCGGGCGCGGCTTCGTGCAGGGCGGTGGCCTTGGCCGCGTCGCTGACCTTGGTGACGGCGGGCAGCACGTCGTACTCTACCTCCACGGCCTCCGCAGCGTTCTTGGCCTGCTCCAGCGTCTCGGCCACGACCATGGCCACGTGGTCTCCCACATAGCGCACCTTGCCCTGGGCCAGGATGGGGTGCGGCGGCTCCTTCATGGGCTGGCCATCGGTCGAGGTGATGAGCCAGCCGCAGGGCAGCCCGCCCATCTTGCCTTCGACGTCCTTGCCGGTGAAGACGCGCACCACCCCGGGCATCGCGGCCGCCTTGGATACGTCGATCCCGGTGATGGTGGCGTGCGCATGCGGCGAGCGCACGAACACGGCGTGGGCCTGGTTGGCCAGGTTCACGTCGTCGGTGTAGTTGCCCGCACCGGTCAGGAAGCGGTAGTCCTCCTTGCGCTGGAGGGCCTCGCCGATGTGCGGCAGCTTGGAGAAGTCGGAAGCGCCCATGGTGTGGCTCCTTGGGAATTCAGGCCGCGGCCATCGTCTTTTGCGCCACCACCACCGCCTTGACGATGTTCTGGTAGCCGGTGCAGCGGCAGATGTTGCCTTCCAGCAGCTCGCGGATCTCCTGCTCGCTCGCCTTGGGATGGTGGGTGCACAGGTCGACGGCGCTCATCACCATGCCGGTGGTGCAGAAGCCGCATTGCAGCCCGTGGCATTCCTTGAAGGCGGCCTGCATGGGGTGCAGCGTGCCGTCGTCCTGGGCCAGGCCTTCGATGGTGGTGATCTCGGCACCGGCCACCTGCGCGGCCAGCACATTGCAGGATTTGACGGCGCGGCCGTTCAGGATCACGGTGCAGGCGCCGCACTGTGCGGTGTCGCAGCCGACGTGCGTTCCGGTCAGGTGAAGGTGTTCGCGGATCGTCTGGACCAGCAAGGTGTTGGGCGGTACGTCCACCGCAACCTGCTTGCCGTTGACCGTCAGTTGTACCTGCATGGGAAGTCTCTCCATCTGTGGGGTGTGGGGTCCGCGCCGATTGTTGGGAGGCACCACGGTACATCACCTAGGCGAAACCCTAGGCGGCGACCAGCTCCCCGACAAATTCTCAAAATGAAACAGCCGCACAATGCGGGCCAGCTTTTCCGATCCCCATGCTGCCGCACCCCGCCCTGCCCGCGCCACCGGACCGTACCGCGCCGATCCGCCTGGCGCGTGCCCGCGTGCTCGAATCGCGCGAGCCGGCCTCCGGCGGCCTGGTCGCGCCGTGGATCGAGCGCTCGTGGACGCGATGCCTGGCGATGGGCCAGTTGCCGGGGCAGCGGCTGGGCTTCGACGCGGTGTCGGCCGTGCAGGCGCGTGCAACGGCGCAGGCCAACCAGCGGCTCGCGGCGGCTGCGCGGCCGGTGCT
>CAJYRH010000389.1 GCA_913776795.1 uncultured Pseudorhodoferax sp.
ACCTACGAGATGCCGCTCGGCGAAATCGTGCTGGACTTCTTCGACAAGCTGAAGTCCGTGAGCCGCGGCTATGCCTCCATGGACTACGAATTCAAGGAGTACCGCGCCTCCGACGTCGTCAAGGTCGACATCCTGCTCAACGGTGACAAGGTGGATGCGCTGTCCATCATCGTGCACCGCAGCCAGTCGCAGTACCGTGGCCGCGCCGTGGTGGCCAAGATGCGCGAGATCATTTCGCGCCAGATGTACGACGTGGCGATCCAGGCGGCCATCGGGGCCAACATCATCGCGCGTGAGACAATCAAGGCTTTGCGCAAGAACGTCCTGGCCAAGTGCTACGGCGGCGACATTTCCCGCAAGCGCAAGCTCCTCGAAAAACAAAAGGCTGGCAAGAAACGCATGAAGCAGATTGGCTCGGTGGAAGTACCTCAGGAGGCCTTCCTGGCCATTTTGCAGGTGGAGGACTGATGCCAGTCATCACCGCTGCGATCCTCGCTGGCTTCGTCGCCTATGCGGGGGCCTGGTACCTTGGGCGCCTCGAAGGAAACTTCGCACTGCTGCTGTTCCTTGCGACCCTCGTGACCGGCCTGTACTGGCTGGCCGAACGCTTCGTGTTCCTGCCCCGCCGGCGCCGTGCCGTGGCACAGCTCGAGCAGCAGACTGCGCAACGCACGCAGGACCTGGCAGCCAAGGGCATCACGCAGGTCGACAACGTGGACCTGGCCGAGGCCAAGAGCCGCCTGCTGATGCAGCCCTGGTGGCTGGACTGGACGGCAGGCCTGTTCCCGGTGATCCTGGTGGTGTTCCTGCTGCGCTCCTTCCTGTTCGAGCCGTTCAAGATTCCCTCGGGCTCGATGATCCCGACGCTGCTCGTGGGCGACCTGATTCTGGTCAACAAGTTCCACTATGGCATCCGCCTGCCGGTGATCAACACCAAGATCACCGAGGGCACCCCGCTGCAACGTGGGGACGTGGTGGTGTTCCGTTACCCGCCCAAGCCCAGCCTGGACTACATCAAGCGCGTGGTTGGCGTGCCCGGCGACGAGGTGGCCTACCTGAACAAGCGCCTGACCGTGAACGGCCAGCCCGTGCCCATCAGTTCCGTGCCGGAGTTCTTCGACCAGGACGCGATGCGCTACTTCAAGCAGTACGAAGAGAAGCTCGGCGAGAAGCCGCACCGCCTGCTGATCGACGACGACCGTCCGGCCTTCATCCCCGGCGTGGAGAACTTCGCCGGAAAGGACCAGTGCCGCTACAGCGTCGAAGGCGTGGTCTGCAAGGTGCCTGCCGGCAACTATTTCATGATGGGCGACAACCGCGACAACTCGCTGGACTCGCGTTACTGGGGCTTCGTGCCAGACGCCAACATCGTCGGCAAGGCGTTTTTCATCTGGATGAACTTCGGCAGTTTCGGGCGCATCGGCGCCTTCAATTGAGGAGACAGACAGTGCGGACTTTCCTGCAGTATCGACGCATGGGGGGCCGGCAGACCGGCCTGAGCTTTTTCGGCGTGCTGATCGTCGGCGCGGTGGTCGTCTTCTGTTTCGTGGTGGGCGCCAAGGTCGTCCCGACCGTGGTCGAGTACCAGGCCATCCGCAAGGCGGCCGACCGCGCTGCAGCCGGCACCACCGTGGCCGAGGTACGCTCGTTGTTCGACCGCTCGGCCGCGGTGGACGACATCAGCTCCATCAAGGGCACGGACCTCAACATCAGCAAGGAAGGCGACAAGGTCGTCGTCGCTTTCGCCTACAACAAGGAAATCGAGCTGTTCGGCCCGGCGTATCTGCTGATCAAGTACCAGGGTCGCTCCCGCTAGTGTCTCCGCGTGAACCCTGACCTGGCAGCGCTGCAGCAGCGCCTGCACTACCGCTTCTCCGACGAGCGCCTGCTGTTGCGCGCCGTCACCCACCGCAGCTTTTCGGCCGATCACAACGAGCGTCTGGAGTTTCTAGGCGATTCGGTGCTGAACCTGTCGATCTCGGGCCTGCTGTACCAGCGCCTGGCCGACCTGCCCGAGGGCGACCTTTCGCGCGTGCGCGCCAACCTCGTCAAGCAGGACACGCTGCACGGCATTGCGCTGGGCCTGGACCTGGCCGGAGTGTTGCGCCTGGGCGAGGGCGAGGCACGCTCGGGCGGCTTCAAGCGTCCGTCGATCCTGGCAGATGCGCTGGAGGCCGTCATCGGCGCCACCTACCTCGATGGTGGGTTCGCCGCGGGCGAGGCCCTGGTGCAACGTCTGTTCGCCAAGATTGCGATCAACCCGCAGATGCAGGCCATCGGCAAGGACCCCAAGACGGCCTTGCAGGAGTGGCTGCAGGGCCGCAAGATGAAGTTGCCGGCTTACACCGTGGTCAGCACGCTGGGCGCGGCGCACAGCCAGACGTTCGACGTGGAATGTGCCATCGAGGAGCTGAGCCTGCGCGAGCGCGGCATCGGCGGCTCACGCCGTGCGGGCGAGCAAGCGGCCGCCGCCGCCATGCTGGCCAAACTGAAAGCGAGCAAGCCATGAGCGAAGAAGCCACCCCTGCCATGCCCGAAATCCCGCCGGCGCCGGAAGCAAATGGACAGCGCTGCGGCCTGATCGCCATCGTCGGCAAGCCCAACGTGGGCAAGTCCACGCTGTTGAATGCGCTGGTCGGGCAGAAGATCAGCATCACCTCGCGCAAGGCGCAGACCACGCGCCACCGCATCACGGGCATACGCACCGAGGGTGCTGCGCAGTTCGTGTTCGTCGACACGCCGGGCTTTCAGACCCGGCACGGCAACGCGTTGAACCGTTCGCTCAACAAGACCGTGCTGGGTGCGGTCGGCGACGTGGACCTCGTGCTGTTCGTGGTCGAGGCCGGCAGCTTCACGTTGGCCGATGCCAAGGTGCTGTCGCTGCTCAAGCCCGGCGTGCCGGTGGTGCTCCTGGCCAACAAGCTGGACAACGTGCACCGGCGCGCCGAGATCGCGCCCTGGCTCAAATCCATGCACGAGCGCCATGCCTTTTCCGAATTCGTTCCCATGTCGGCCAAGAATCCCAAGGACATCGAGCGCCTGTTCACGATTTGCGAGAAGTACCTGCCCGAACAGGCCTGGTGGTATGCCGAGGACGAGCTGACCGACCGCAGCGAGAAGTTTTTGGTCAGTGAGACCATCCGCGAAAAGCTGTTCCGGCTCACCGGCGACGAGCTGCCCTACACCTCCACCGTGGTCATCGACCAATTCTCCGAGGAACCCGGCAAGACCAGCAGCCGCATGGTGCGCATCGCCGCCACCATCGTGGTCGAGCGCGATGGCCACAAGGCCATGGTGATCGGCGACAAGGGCGAGCGCATCAAGCGCATCGGCACCGAGGCGCGCGTCGAGCTCGAGAAGCTGCTCGATGCCAAGGTCTTCATCGAGCTGTGGGTCAAGGTGCGCTCGGGCTGGGCCGACGACGAGGCGCGCGTGCGCTCGTTCGGCTACGAGTGAGCATGTGGCCGTCCGCCGCGTCCTCGACGAGCCAGCCTATGTGCTGCACCGCTACGACTGGAGCGAATCCAGCCTGATCCTGGACGTCTTCACGCGCCGCCATGGCCGCGTCGCGCTCGTGGCCAAAGGTGCGAAGCGGCCCAGTTCGAGTTTTCGCCCCGTGCTGCTGCCGCTGCAGGCGCTGCGCCTGGCATTCGGTGGCGATGGCGAAATCCGCACGCTCAAGGGCGCGGAGTGGGGCGGCGGCCATGTCATGCCGACCGGCGATGCGCTGCTGGCGGGCTATTACCTCAACGAGCTGCTGCAGCGCCTGCTGGCGCGTGAGGACGCACACCCCGAACTTTTCGATGCCTATGGCCAGGCGGTCGCATTGCTGGCCTCCGAGCACGGCGAGGCGCTGCAACCCGTGCTGCGCGCCTTCGAGCTGCTGCTGCTGCGCGAGACCGGTGTGCTGCCCGCGTTGGACCTGCAGACCGCCACGCTGGCGCCGCTGGACAAGCACACCCAGTACACGCTGGTGCCCGAAGGCGGCCTGCGCGAGCGCCACGGCGACGACCGCGCCGGCCTGACGGGCGCGCAATGGGCGTCCCTGCACGCGGCCATGCAGGACGCCGCGCCGTTCATGGCCACGCTGCATGCCGGTGCCCATCTGGCATCGGCGCTCAAGCCGCAGCTGCGCACCATGCTGCACTACCATTGCGGCGGTACCCCGCTGCACACCCGGCAGCTGATGATGGACCTGCAAGCTCTATGACCTCCCGATCCAAGGATCTCCCCGCGCGCTGTGCGCTGTCCGTCAACGTCAACAAGGTCGCGCTGGTGCGCAACACGCGGCACCTGGGCAT
>CAJYRH010000390.1 GCA_913776795.1 uncultured Pseudorhodoferax sp.
CGGTGCGTTCGCTGCAGGTGCATCCGGGTGAACTCACGACCGTGATGTACGAATTCCAGAACGTTCAGAACCACCGCATGGCCGCCCAGGCCATTCCCAGCTATGCGCCGCGTCAGGCTGCGGCGCATTTCAACAAGCTGGAGTGCTTCTGCTTCACGCAATACACGCTGGATGCGGGGGAGAAGAAGGAATGGCCGGTGGCCTTCATCATCGACCCCAAGTTGTCCAAGGACGTCACCACGATCACGCTGTCGTACACCTTTTTCGAGGTGGGCGGCAAGACGCCGCCAGCACCCGCGCGTGCGGATGCGGCCGCGCAGACCAATAAAGAAACCAGGAGCTGAGATGAGTGCCACGACCCACGGATCCACGCCGTACTACTTCGTTCCAGGGCCATCGCGGCATCCGATCATGGCCGCGATCGGCCTGTTCTTCGTGATCCTCGGCGCAGGCCAGTGGATCAACGGTCATGACTGGGGCAAGTGGTCGTTGGCTTTCGGCCTGCTGTTCTGGTGGGTGGTGCTGTACCAGTGGTTCCGCGACGCGGTCGCCGAGAGCGAGGGAGGCCTGTATGGCCGCAAGATCGACCTCTCGTTCCGTTGGAGCATGAGCTGGTTCATCTTCTCCGAGGTCATGTTCTTCGGCGCCTTCTTCACGGCCCTGTGGTGGATGCGCGTGCACTCCGTGCCGGTGCTCGGCAGCCTGGACAACGCACTACTGTGGCCCGACTTCAAGGCGGTCTGGCCCAGCATGGCGGCCGGCGTGACGGGATCGCCAGCCAACATTGTCGAGCCCTTCCAGGCCATGACGCCGTTCTGGCTGCCGACCATCAACACCGCGCTGCTGCTGACCTCGGGCGTGACGTTGACGATCGCCCACCACGCGCTGCAGCACGGCGAGCGTGCCAAGACCATCACCTGGATGTGGGCCACCGTGATCCTGGGCATCGTGTTCCTGTGCGTGCAAGGCTACGAGTACGTGCACGCCTACCGCGACCTGAACCTGAAGCTGAACTCGGGCCCCTACGGTTCGACCTTCTTCATGCTGACCGGCTTCCACGGCTTCCACGTGCTGGTTGGCATGCTGATGCTGTTGTTCATCACGCTGCGCCTCATGAAGGGCCACTTCACCAAGGAGCGCCACTTTGGCTTCGAAGGTGCTGCCTGGTACTGGCACTTCGTGGACGTGGTCTGGCTGGGCCTCTACGTGCTGGTGTATTGGCTTTGAGGCGACCAAGCCTCGCAACCAAAGGGCCGCGCAGCGGCCCTTTTCCTTTTCCCTTTGCTTCCTCTACTTGCCGGCCGGGATGCCGGTCGGGTGCAGATAGCCCAGTTTCCAGCCGATGAGGATGCACAGGAACAGCAGGATGGACAGCCCCACGCGCACCGCGAGCGCGCGGGCCATGTGGTTGGGGCGGCTCTTGCCGTCGGCATCCTGCCCGCCGCGCAGCATGAAGTACAGGGCGGCGCCCAGGCTGCCGATGATGGCGATGAAGGCAACCAGTGCGAAATAGCTCATCCCCGGATTATCCGGCGCGGCGGTTCGGGCTGCGGTTTTGGTTGGTGACCGTGACAGCGTTGGTGGGCATTGCCGTGACGGCCTCGCTGGGGCGCTGGCAGTTGTCGCGCGCGGCCGAAAAGGAGGGCTTGCAGTCCTCCATCGAGTCGCAGGGCAGGCTCCCGGCGCTTGACGCGCAGGCCATGCTCGGTGCGACCGACCCGCTGGCGCTGCTGCACCGGCCCGTGCGGCTGCGCGGCCTGTGGCTCGCCGAGCGCACCGTGTTCCTGGACAACCGGCAGATGCGCGGGCAGCCAGGCTTCTATGTTCTGACCCCGCTGGCGCTGGAAGGCAGTTCTACCGTCGTGATGGTGCAGCGCGGCTGGGTACAGCGCAATTTCGTCGACCGCACAGCGCTGCCCAAGATCCCCACGCCGGCCGGTTTGGTGGACGTCGAAGGCCTGGTCGTCCCCGCGCCGTCGAGGCTTTACGAGTTTGCCGGAGAGGACAAAGGCACGATCCGGCAGAATCTGGAGCTTGGCGCCTTCGCCCAGGAGACCGGCCTGCCGCTGTGGCAGCAGTCGGTCCAGCAGACGGGCGAGGATGGTGCAGGGCTGCTTCGTGAGTGGCCTGTGCCCAGGACGGGTGTCGAGAAGCACTACGGTTATGCCTTCCAGTGGTTCGGGCTCAGCGCCCTGCTGACGGGTCTTTATGTCTGGTTCCAATTTGTCCGACGTTCCGCCGTTCGGCGCTCCGCCCGCCGTGGCTGAAGCCGATCAACCGCTGGGCCTGACGGTCCACTCGCTGCCGTCGCCGGCCGAGGCCGCGGGCGGGACGGCACAGCGCACGCGCAGCGGGCGGCTGAAGATGCTGCTGGTGGTGCTGATTTGCGCCGCCCCCGTGATCGCCTCGTACTTCACCTACTACGTGGTCCGGCCCGAAGGACGCAGTGTTTTCGGCGAACTCATCGATCCGCAGCGGCCTCTGCCCGAGCTGGCGGCCCAGACGCTGGATGGTCAGCCCGTGCGCCTGCCCAGTCTGAAGGGCCAGTGGCTGCTCGTCAGTGTGGCCGGTGGCGATTGCGATGCGGCCTGTGAACGCAACCTGTACCTGCAGCGTCAGCTACGCGAAAGCCTGGGCAAGGAGAAGGACCGCGTCGACTGGGTCTGGCTGGTCGACGACGGCGCGCCGGTGCGCGAGGCGCTGCGGCCGGCCTTGGCGAGCGCGACCGTGCTGCGCGTGGACCCGGCCGGCCTGGCCCAGTGGCTGATGCCGGCGGCCGGCCAGCCCCTGGCGGCCCATCTGTACATCGTCGACCCCATCGGCAACTGGATGATGCGTCTGCCGCCCGCGCTGGACGCGGCCGGCGCTGCCAAGGCCAAGCGCGACATCGAGCGCCTGCTGCGCGCCTCCAGTTCCTGGGACAACGCGGGCCGCTGACGATGGATCTCGCCGCGTACGACTGGTCGCCGATGGCCCGCATGATGCTGATGGGGGTTGTGCTCGCACTCGGGCCGCTGGCCTGGGTCGCCATGCGCAACCGGGGCGCCTCGCCCGCCCGGCGGCGCCGCGCGCTGACCCTGCTGACCCTGTTCCTGACCTTCGATCTCGTGCTGTTCGGTGCGTTCACCCGGTTGACCGATTCCGGGCTGGGCTGCCCGGACTGGCCCGGCTGCTATGGCAAGGCCAGCCCGATCGGCGCCCGTGCGGAAATCTCTGCAGCACAAACGGCAATGCCGACCGGCCCGGTGACCCACACGAAGGCCTGGATCGAGATGGTCCACCGTTATCTCGCGACTGCGGTGGGCGTGCTCATCCTGACGCTGGCCACCGTGAGCTGGGCGGCGTGGCGCCAGCGCCCGCGCGATCCGGACGCCATCCATCCGGGCTGGCCGACACTGACGCTGGCCTGGGTCTGCCTGCAAGGTGCCTTCGGGGCATGGACCGTCACGCTCAAGCTGTTCCCGGCCATCGTCGTGCTGCACCTGCTTGGTGGGTTGGCGCTGCTGGCGCTGCTGTGCGCCCAGGTCGTTCGCGATGCACGCCGCACCGGTGCCCTCCAGCCGACGACCCTGCGGCCGGGTTCGCGCGCCCTGCTATGGGCCACGGCGGTGCTGTTGCTGGTCCAGGTCGCGCTGGGCGGCTGGGTCAGCACCAACTACGCCGTGTTGGCATGCAGCGACTTCCCGACCTGTCAGGGCAGCTGGTGGCCAGCCATGGATTTCGACCAGGCCTTCCAGGTCTGGCGTCCGCTGGGCCGGCTGGCCGATGGCAGCCACATCGCCTTCCCGGCGCTTACGGCCATCCATTACGCGCACCGCATTGCAGCCTATGCCGTTCTGGCCGTGCTGGCCTGCCTGGCCTGGCATCTTTGGCGCATGCCGGGCCTTCGGCGGCCGGCAGGCTGGCTGGCGGTGCTGGCCGCTTGGCAATTCGGCACCGGACTGTCCAACGTGGTGCTGGACTGGCCGCTGGTGGCTGCCGTGTCGCATACCGGAGGCGCGGCCGGCCTGGTCGTGGTGCTGACCTGGCTGCTGTGCGTCACGGACGGCGTGCCGGCAGCGGCCGCGGCCAGGGGCCCACACGCGCTGGAGGCCGCACGATGAGCGCCGTCGACCCGCGTGCGGCCGTGGCCGCGCCCAGCATGTCGCGTTTCCAGCAGTTCTACGTGCTGACCAAGCCGCGGGTGGTGCAGCTGATCGTGTTCTGCGCGCTGATCGGCATGGTGCTGGCGGTGCCAGGCCTGCCGTCGGCGGCCGAACTGCGCCAGATGGTGGTGGCCTGTGTGGGCATCTGGCTCGTTGCCGGTGCGGCCGCGGCCTTCAACTGCCTCGTGGAGAAGGGCATCGATGCGCGCATGAAGCGCACTGCCTGGCGGCCGACTGCCAAGAATGAACTCGGCGACGGACAGACGCTGCTGTTCTCCGCGCTGCTGTGCCTGGGCGGCTCGGTGCTGCTGTACTTCAGCGTGAACGCGCTGACCATGTGGCTCACGCTGGCGACCTTCGTGGGCTATGCCGTCGTCTACACCGTGATCCTCAAGCCGCTGACACCGCAGAACATCGTCATCGGCGGGGCTTCGGGGGCCATGCCGCCGGTGTTGGGTTGGGCCGCGATGACGGGCGGTGTGGGCCCTGAGGCGCTGATCCTGTTCCTGATCATCTTCCTGTGGACGCCTCCGCACTTCTGGGCGCTTGCCCTGTACCGTGTGGAGGACTACCGCAAGTCCGGGCTGCCCATGCTGCCCGTGACCCACGGCAATGCGTTCACCCGCCTGCAGGTCCTGCTCTACACGCTGATCCTGTTCGCGGCTTGCCTTCTGCCCTTTGTGTACGGCATGAGCTCCTGGCTGTACCTGGCCGTGGCGGTGGGGCTCAGCATCGGTTTCTGTGCCTATGGTTTCATGCTCTGGCGCTCGTACTCCGACGCGCTGGCACGCAAGACTTTCCGTTTCTCGCTGGTCCACTTGAGCGCCCTGTTTGCGGCGCTGTTGCTGGACCACTACCTGCTGTGAACATGCTTCGACGACGCTCTCTGATCGCGCTGGCCGCCGCTGGCTGCCTGGCCGCCTGCTCCGACGCCAAGCCCAGTTTTGCGGCAGTGGACATCACGGGCGCTGACTACGCCAAGGATTTCCGCCTGGCCGACCACAACGGCCAGCAGCGCAGCCTGCAGGACTTCCGAGGCAAGGTGGTGGTGGTGTTCTTCGGTTTTGCCCAATGCCCCGATGTCTGCCCGACCTCCATGGCCGAGCTCGCGCAGGTCAAGCAGTCGCTTGGCGCGGATGGCGACAAGCTGCAGGGCCTGTTCGTGACCGTGGATCCCGAGCGCGACACCCCGGAGGTGTTGAAGGCCTACATGGCCAACTTCGACCCCAGCTTTCTGGCGTTGCGCGCTTCTCCCGAGGACCTGGCCGCTCTGGCCAAGGACTTCAAGGTGTACTACAAGAAGGTCGAAGGCAAGACGCCGACCAGCTACACGATGGACCATTCCGCCGGGAGCTACGTCTACGACACGCAGGGGCGGCTGCGGCTGTACGTGCGCTATGGCTCGGGCGCGGAGGCATTGCTGGCCGACGTGCGGCAGTTGCTCAAGCAGGCGGGTTGAGAGGGCAACGGTGCGCGCGCAGACAAATCGCTCGAGCAGGCCTGCTCGTTCTGGGAAGCGCTGGTTGCGTGCGCTGGGCGGGCTGGCGGTGCTGGGGGCACTGGCCGGTGGCGCGGTCGCTTGGTGGGCCTATGGGCAGATCGGTCGCACGCCAGGTGAGCTCATGGATTACGCCCAACGTCGCCTGCAAGGTCACAACAAGCTCGAGTTCGTCGCGCTGCCCATGATGGCTGCAGTTCGAGATTGGTTGGACGCGCCGGACCCTGAGACACGACGGGGTTTGGCATTTGTGGTGCCACCAGCGCCGGCGGGCGCCGTTGTGCCCGAGCACACGGAGACACCGCCACCTACAGCCAAGGTCTGGCGCGTCGGGCCGACCGAGCCCCTGTTGTCGATTGCTGCAGCTGCCACGCTGGCGCGTAGCGGCGACATCGTGGAAGTCCAAGCGGGCACGTACCGAGGGGATGTCGCCGTGTGGCATCAGAAGGCTTTGACCATCCGCGCAGTCGGGGGGAGGGCCCGACTGATTGCCGACGGGCGCGCAGCGGAAGGCAAGGCGATCTGGGTCATCCGCAACGGCGACTTCGATATCTCGGGATTTGACTTCATCGATGCCCAAGTCAGCGACCGCAACGGGGCCGGTATCCGTTTCGAAGGCGGGCGTCTGCGCGTCGCGCATTGTCTGTTCTGGGGAAACCAGAACGGGATTCTGACCGTGGGGGAGCAGAAGGACAGCGAACTCGAAGTCGTGTCCAGCGAATTCGGCTACAACGGCGATGGCGATGGTTACAGCCACAACATCTACGTCGGCCACATTGGCCTGTTCAGCCTGCGGGCCAGTTATCTGCACCATGCCAACAACGGGCATCTGCTGAAAAGCCGAGCCCTGGTCAGCGAAGTGGCTTACAACCGTCTCTCCGATGAAGAAGGGGGGCGCGCCAGCTACGAAATGGAGTTTCCTAATGGCGGTGAGGTGCGGGTGGTGGGCAATGTCATCCAGCAATCGCGCCGAACCGAAAACTCTGTGATGGTGAGCTATGGCGCCGAAGGGCTGACCAATCCCGACAATACCCTTCAGCTCGCGAGCAACACCTT
>CAJYRH010000391.1 GCA_913776795.1 uncultured Pseudorhodoferax sp.
GGTCCATCGTCCAGTGGAAGCTCTGCGGGTTGACCACGTGCACCAGCACCACGGCCACCGCCAGGCCCAGGCCCAGGCCCGCAATGGCGCCGATCAGCGTCCACGCCGCGCCTTCGCCGGCCACCACAGCCAGGATCTGGCGGCGCGTGAGGCCCAGGTGGGCGAGCAGGCCGAATTCCTTGCGCCGTGCCAGCACCTGGGCGCTGAAGCTGGCGGCCACGCCGAACAGGCCGATGGCGATGGCCACTGCCTGCAGCCAGTAGGTGACGGCGAAGCTGCGGTCGAAGATGCGCAGCGAGTTGGCGCGCAGCGCACCGACCGAGGTAAATTCCAGCAGCGCGCCAGCGCCTGGCGACCGTGCCTCCACCAGCGCGCGCAGCCGCTCCTGCAGCGCGGCCGTGTCGGTGCCTGGCGCGAGCCACAGCGCGATGTCGTTGATGCGCCGGTCGCCGGAAAGCCGCTGGTAGTCCTGCAGCGGCAGCACCACCGTGCCGAACTGGCGCGCATAGTCGCGCCAGACGCCAGCCACGAACAGCGCGGGCGGCGGGCTGGCCTGCGGGAATGCGGTGGCGGCCAATGCGTCCAGCCGGCTGCCTGGCGTGGCGCCATAGAGGTCGACCATGGGCTCGCTCACGTAGACGCCCAGCATGCCCGCCGGCACCGGCAGCGGTGCACCGACCAAAGGCAGGCTGGCGGCCGGTTCGTCGATGGCACGGGCCAGCAGCTGCACGGCCGGGCGTTCAGGGCTCAGCTGCACGGTGCGCAGGCGCGTGATGGCCGCGCGGGCCACCCCATCGCTGGCGGCCACCGCGGCCACGGTCTCGGGTGAGAAGAACAGCGTGTCGCCGGCCGACGCGGCCGGCCGCAGGTACAGGTCGGCGGGCAGCACCTGGTCCAGCCAGTCGATCATGGATTCGCGGAAGCTCGCCACCATCACCGTCAGCGCGACGGCCAGGCTCAAGGCTGCGACCACGCCGCTGACCGCAACGGCCGCGCTCTCGCGCACGCGGCGCGCGCGCTCGACGGCGAGCAGCGGCAGCAGCCGGTCCGCCATGCGCGGCTGCAGCCGGTCGTACAGCAGCTGGATCAGCAGCGGCAATGCCGTGATGCCGCCGACCAGCAGCAGGCCGACCGAGACATAGGCGCCCAGTGCCAGGCCGCCGATGGGCGGCGCCAGCGCGAGCAGGCCGCCCAGCGCCAGCAGCGCCAGGCTTGCCCCATGGCGGCTACGCCCGGCCGGTGCCTGGCCCAGGCCTTTGAGGGCTTGGGCCGGTGGCAGGTGTTGCGCGGCACGGGCCGGCCACCAGCCGCCGGCCACGGTGGCGGCCACACCCAGCAGGCCATAGACCGCCGCGGCACCGGGGCTCCATTGCAGTGGCGGCGCAGCCTGGTTGAAGTAGCCGCCTCCCAGGTCGCCGCCCAGCAGGTGCAGCGCCGCAGCCGCCAGCAGCGTGCCCAGCGCCAGCCCGGCCAGGCTGCCGACCAGACCAAGCACCCCCGACTCGGCCAGCACCAGCCGCTGGCGCTCGCTGCCCGTGAGACCCAGCACGCCCAGCAGCGCGAACTGCCGCGTGCGCCGTGCCACCGACAGCGAAAGCACCGAGAACACCAGGAAGGCGCCGGTGAACAGCGCGACCAGCGCCAGCACCGTGAGGTTGACACGGTAGGCGCGCGAAAGGTTGCTGACGCGTTGCGCATCCTGCCCCGGCGTCTGCGCGCGCACGTCGGCCGGCAGCGCCAGCGACGCCAGCACGGCGCCGCGGTCGGTCCCGGGCACCAGCTGCAGGTCGATGCGCGTGAGTTCGCCCAGCCGCTCGAACAGGTCCTGCGCAGCGCCGATGTCCATCACCGCCAGCGGCGGGCCGCCGGCCGCGACCGTGCCGACCACGCGCACCGGCCGCAGCGCCAGGCCCAGCTGCAGCTGCAGCCCGTCCATGCCCAGGGCCTGCTGGGCTGCGGGGTTGAGGAACACGCTGGCCGGTGCGAACCAGGCTTCGCGCGCATCGGCCAGGCCCGGCGTGGGCGCGGGCAGCAACTGTGGCGCGAAAGCGGCCACGCGCAAGGCGTCCAGGCCCAGCACGCGCAGCGGCACGCGCTGGGGCGTGCGGTTGGAGCTGGCCAGGGTCTGCAGCTCCAGCACCGGGCTGGCGTGGCGCACCTGCGGATGGCCGGCCACGCGCGCGTAGAGCGTCTCGTCGAAACCGCCCTGCGTCGCGCGCAGCTCCAGGTCGGGCTGGCCGTTGACGCTGCGCACGGCGCTGGCGAACTCGTCCAGCGCCGAGGCGTTGATCAGGTGCACAGAGAAGGCCAGCGCCACGCCCAGCATCACGGCGAGGACGGCCGCCGCGTTGCGCCAGGGGTGCTGGCGCAGCTCCTGCCAGGAGTAGCTGGCGAGCAGTGCGCGCAACACGCCGGCGGGCAATTCAGCGCGGCGCATCGGCGATGCCCTGCGCCGTCAGGTGCAGCACGCGGTCGGCACGCGCTGCCGCGGCCTCGGAATGGGTCACGAGCACGAGCGCGGTGCGGTGCGCGCGCACCTGCGCGACCAGCAGGTCCATCACGCGCGTGGCCGTGCCGGGATCCAGGTTGCCGGTCGGCTCGTCGGCCAGCAGCAGGGCAGGGCGGTGCACGAGCGCACGCGCGATCGCCACGCGCTGCAGCTGGCCGCCGCTGAGCTGTTGCGGCAGCCGCGCACCCAGGCCCTGCAGGCCCACGGCGTCCAGCATGGACGCCACGGCCGCGTCGGTGCCGTGCCGGCCCAGCAGCATGAGCGGCAGCGCCACGTTCTGCGCCACGTCCAGGTGCGGCAGCACGTGGAAGGCCTGGAACACGAAGCCGACGGCCTGGCGGCGCAGCCGGGCGCGCGCATCGTCGTCCAGCGCTCCAAGATCCTGGCCCGCCAGCAGCACGCGGCCGGCGTCCCAGCGGTCCAGCCCGGCCATGCAATTGAGCAGCGTGGACTTGCCCACGCCCGATTCGCCCACGATGGCGACGAACTCACCGGGCGCCACGCGCAGCGTGACGTCGGCGAACACCGTGGCCTCGCTGTAGCGCTTGGCCAGACCGTCCACGGCGAGGGCCGCCGTCACGCGATGCGCTCCAGCACCCGGGCCAGCGCGTCGGGCGCGTCGCAGTGCACGACTTCGCGCGCCGGCATGGAGCGCAGCCAGGTGATCTGCCGCTTGGCGAGCTGGCGCGTGGCGGCAATGCCCTGTTCGCGCAGCGCCGCCAGCGCGGCGGGTGGCAGCGCGGCTGCCGGATCATCCTGCGCGTCCAGCGCCTGCCAGGTCTGACGGTAGCCCACGCAGCGCATCGCGGGCAGGTCGGCATGCAGGTCGCCGCGCGCGCGCAGTGCGCGCACCTCGTCGAGCAGGCCACCGTCCAGCATGGCGTCGAAACGCTCGGCAATGCGCGCGTGCAGCCAGCCCCGCTCCAGTGGCTCCAGCGAGACCAGGCGGTGGCGGGGTGCGGCCGCCCTTCCGTGCCCGCTGTGGAAGGACGCCAGCGGCCGGCCCGTCAGCCGCCACACCTCCAGCGCGCGCTGGATGCGTTGCGCGTCGTTGGGTGCCAGCCGCGCCGCCGTCGCCGGGTCGTGGCATGCCAGCTCGGCATGCAGGGCCGGCCAGCCGCGCGCGGCGGCCTCGGCTTCCAGCGCGGCGCGGACGGCAGGGTCGGCAGGCGGCATTGCGTCCAGCCCGTCGATGAGCGCCTTGAAGTACAGCATGGTGCCGCCCACCAGCAGCGCCAGCGCGCCGCGCGCACGGATCTCGGCCACCAGGCGCGTGGCGTCGGCCACGAAGCGGGCTGCGCTGTAGGTGTCGGCGGGGTCGAGGATGTCGATGAGGTGGTGCGGCACGGCCGCGCGCTCGGCCGGGCTGGGCTTGGCCGTGCCGATGTCCATGCCACGGTAGACCAGGGCCGAGTCGAAGCTGACGATCTCCACCGGCCGGCGCGCTGCGATCGCCAGCGCGGCGGCGGTCTTGCCGCTGGCCGTTGGGCCGGCCAGGCCGATCCAGTCGATGTCCACGGTGCTGCCGGCCTCAGCGCCGCACCGTGGCGCCAGAGCGCTGCAGGCAATGCTGGTTGCGGATCACGGGCAAGGGAGGCAGGCGCATGGTGTCGGGGCGGGGCGGTCGGATCGCATGCGAGCGCATGCCGGGCCACGATTGTGGCAAAGCAGCGCTGCCGCCGGCCCATGACCATGGGCGGCATGTGCGGCATGTGCGCCAGCGGCTGGGGTCAGAAGCTTTCCCAGTCGCCTTCGTCCGCCGTGGCCGCCTTCGCATTCGCCTTGGCCACGGGCCTGGGAACCGGCAGCGCTG
>CAJYRH010000392.1 GCA_913776795.1 uncultured Pseudorhodoferax sp.
GCGTGGAGATGGTGGCCGACTTCACCAAGGACATCCCGCTGGAGTGGCTGCGCAAGAATCTCGAGCTCGAACTCTCGCCCGAGGAGAAGGCCAGGATCGAGAAGATGGGCTGGGACGAGCTCATGGAGACGCTCAAGAAGCGCTTCGAGGAGCAGAAGGAGCGCCACGAGGGCGGCAGCAAGTGGATCGGCACGGGCGGCACCTCGCCCTTCGGCGCCAACGGCTTCAATCCGCAGGGCATCCGCATCGGCCAGGAGAAGGGCCGCAACAAGAGCGCGGTGAAGGTCTGGGACCAGCGCGCATACAAGGACTACGACGACAGCCAGGAGCTGGGCACGCGCAACATCAAGGTGGCGCTGCGCCGGCTGCGCAAGTTCGCGCGAGAAGGGCTCGCGGAAGAACTGGACCTGGACGACACCATCCGCTCCACGGCGGCCAACGCGGGCTGGCTGGACATCAAGATGGTGCCCGAGCGCCACAACAACGTGAAGGTGCTGCTGCTCATGGACGTGGGCGGCACCATGGACGAGCACATCGCCCGCGTGGAGGAGTTGTTTTCGGCTACCAAGACCGAGTTCAAGCACCTGGAGTTCTATTACTTCCACAACTGCGTCTATGACTTCATGTGGAAGAACAACCGGCGGCGCTTCTCCGAGAAGTTTCCGACCTGGGACATCATCCGCAAGTACAACAAGGACTACAAATTGATCTTCGTGGGCGATGCAACCATGAGTCCTTACGAAATCTTGCAACCTGGCGGCAGCGTGGAATACAACAACGAGGAGCCCGGGGCCGAGTGGCTGCAGCGGCTGACGCACGCATTTCCCAAGTTCGCATGGATCAATCCCGAGCCCCAGGGGGTCTGGCAGTACCGCCAGAGCATCAGCGTGGTCCAGCAACTCATGAGCAACAGGATGTTTCCCCTGACCTTGAAAGGTCTGGAGGACGCCATGCGCCTGATGTCAAAATGAATCGATGTTCCCGGCGGTAGCGAAGCGTGCGCCGGCCTTGTGGCCGGCGTTTTTGTTGGTGGTGGTTCTGGTGCTTCCGGGATGCGGCCTTTTGCGTCCGGCCGCAGAGCCTGCGCCGGCCAACGCCAGCGGCGCCGACGGCACGCAGGTCATGCCCAGCGACGCCGCGAAGGGCGAGGGCGATGAGAAGGCCGGCGACAGGCGCGACACCTTCACCGTCGAAGTGCGTGGCCCCGACCCTGCGCGCGAACTGCTCGACACCCACCTGGACCTGCAGCGTTACCGGCGCCTCGACGACCTCTCCTTGGCAGAGATCTCGCGCCTCATGGTGGCGGCCGAGCCCAACGCGCGCCAGCTGCTGGGCACGCTGGGCTATTTCACGCCGAAGCTGACGCTGGAACTGCAGGACACCCCCGGTGCAGAGCGTGCCGACCATGCCGTGGTCATCACCGTCGATCCGGGGCCGACGACCCGCGTGGGCGAGGTCAAGCTCGACTTCACCGGTGCCATCGCCGCCGAGAACCCGCAGGCCGAACGCCGGCGCGACGCCATCGCGCGCAACTGGTCGCTGCGCAGCGGCGCTGCGTTCACCCAGTCCGGCTGGGACAGCGCCAAGAGCGCAGCCCAGCGCGAGCTGACCGCCAGGCGCTACCCGCTGGGGCGCATTGCCGACAGCCGCGCGCAGGTCGATGCGGACCGGCAGCTGGCCGATCTGGGCGTGCAGTTCGAGTCGGGGCCCGCCTATCGGTTCGGGGACTTGCAGATCCGCGGCAGCGAACGCTACAGCCCGCTCAACGCGGTGCGCATCGCCCAGTTGCCCACCGGCCAGGAATACGACCAGCAGAAGCTGCTGGACACCCAGGCACGGCTGGCGTCCAGCGGCTTCTACGAGTCGGTGTTCCTGACACTGGACACCGACGGCACCGACCCGCAGAACGTGCCCGTGGTCGCCCAGGTGCGCGAGGCGCCGCTGCAAAAGCTGGTCTTTGGCGTGGGCTACACCACCGACAGCGGGCCGCGCCTGTCGGTGGACCACATCCACAACAAGATGCCGCTGCTGGACTGGCGTGCGGTGTCGCGTTTGTCGCTGGACAGCGAGAACAAATCGCTCGGTACGTCGCTGTTCGGCCAGCTGGACGCAAAGCTCTGGCGCTGGTTTGGCAGCGGCCTCGTGCAACGCGAGCGCACGGGCAGCTTCGATGTGCTCTCGGGCAGCGTGCGCTATGGCCGCAGCAAGTCGACCGACCACATCGACCGCAGCTGGTTCGCGCAGTACGACTATGCGCGCAGTTCAGGCGCCGACGCGCCGCCGCCGGCTTCGACCGTGAGCATGAACTGGGGCTGGACCGGTCGCTACTTCGACAACAACACCCGGCCGCGGCGCGGCCAGGGCCTGCAGCTGGAGGCGGGCGTGGGCACCACGCTGCTGGGTGGCCAGTACCCCTACACGCGCACCGTGGCGCGCTGGCTGGGCTACGTGCCGCTGTACCAGGTGCGCGCCACCGTCGGCGAGCCCGACACCCGCGCGCGCCGTGCCCGCCTGCAGCTGCGCGCCGAAGGTGGCGCGGTCGTGGCGGCCGACGCGGCACAGATTCCGTCCACGCAGCTGTTCCTGACCGGCGGCGACACCACGGTGCGCGGCTTCGGCTACCGCAAGATCGGCGCCAGCTACGTGAACGACACCACCGTTGCCGGACGCTACATGGCAGTGGGCAGCGTGGAGTTGCAGC
>CAJYRH010000393.1 GCA_913776795.1 uncultured Pseudorhodoferax sp.
TACGGCGGCGGCGGTGGCGGCTACGGTGGTGGCGGCGGCCGCAGCGGTGGCGGTGGGTACGGTGGCGGTAGTGGCCGTGAAGGTGGTTACGGCGGTGGCGGCCGCAGCGGCGGCGGTGGTGGCGATGGCGGTTTCCGCAGCCCCTACGGCTCCGGCCCGCGCGGCGGCGGCGGTGGCCGCGGCGGCAACAACAACTACTGATCGCTGACAGGCGAATTGAAGAAGGCTCCTGCGGGAGCCTTTTTGCTGGGCGTGCGCTGTTGGTTCAGCCGTCCGCGCCCTGGCGCGGCTTGCGCGCGCGGCCGACCAGCAGGCGGTCCAACCAGGCGTTGGGCAACGCGCGCATGAGCTTGGCAACCACGCCCATCTGCCATGGAATGACGCGGTAGCTCACACCGGCCTGGATGGCGGCATGGGCCTTGTCGGCGAAGCGCTCGGCCGACATCAGAAAGGGCATGCCGTAGCGGTTGCGGCGCGTCAGCGGCGTGTCGATATAGCCTGGCGCGATGGTCACCACCTTCACGCCGAACGGGCGAAGTTCGCCGCGCAGGCTTTCGCAGTAGGAAATCACACCCGCTTTGCTCGCGCAGTAGCCGCCATGCCCGGGCAGGCCGCGGATGCCGGCCACGCTGGCAATGCCCACGAGCGTGCCGCTCCGGCGCGCGCGCATGGGCTGGACGAACGGATGGAAGGTGGCGGCCATGCCGACGTTGTTGACGGCCAGGATGCGCGCCAGCACCGCCAGGTCTTCGCGCTGGGCGGTGTCCACGCCGATGCTGATGCCGGCATTGGCGATCACCACGTCTGGCACGCCCTGGCGGTTCAGGCACTGACGGGCCGCTGCAATGATGCTGTCGGGCTCGGCCACGTCAGCGCCGTAGACCATGGCGCGCGCGGGATCCAGTCCCTCTGCGGAGCACCAGCGCTCGATCTCCTGCGTGCGCCGCGCCACCAGCGCAAGTGCATAGCCCGCCTGGTGGTAGCGCAGGGCGAGTGCCTGGCCGATGCCGCTGGACGCTCCTGTGATGAAAGCAAGCGGCGTGGTCATGGTCGGGGTGTGCGACCGCCCACGGAGCCGCGTACGCGGCCATCGAGTTGCAGCAGCCGGTCGAGGTTGTCGTAATCCAGGCGGTCGGCCGTGAAGCGGTCGCCGTTGCGCAGCAGTTCCACCGGCAGGTGGGAGCGCACGCGCTCCACGTTGGTGTAGGCATGGAGGAATTCACTGCGCAGCTCCAGTCGCGGCAACATGCGGCCATCGGCGCCCCTGACGGCCTCGCGGACCACCACGGCATCGCCGAAGAGCTGCACCTCCGAGCCGTCGGCATTGGACAAGGCACGCTTGGCGGTGGACACCGTCACATGGCCCTGTTCGTTCAGCGAGCGGATGTTGGCATTGGTGATCTCCAGCGTGTCAGTGTCGGGGTAGTGCCAGGCCTGCTCGCCGCGGATATCGCTGCGCAAGCGGCCACTGCCGTCGAAGGTTTTGACCGAGAAATTCCGCATGAAGTAGTCGGGCTCATGGTTCACGGGCCGTACCACGGCTGGCTGCACCAGGGTGGGCGCATTGCGCACCAGCCAATAGGTGCCCAATGCCAGCAGGAACATGAGCGCCAGCGGCAGGTAGATCGACAGGCGCTCCCAACCATTGCGCAACAGGGCGATCGTCTTCATGCCTGGTAGGCCGCCAGCAGTTCGGCGTAGCGGCCGCGCGCCATCAGCAGCAGGTCGCAGAACTCGCGCGCCGCGCCCTGGCCACCCGCCATGCGCGTGACGTAGTGCGCCGCTGCCAGCACCTCGGGATGGGCGTGCGGCGGCGCGCCAGCCAGCGCGGCGCGGTTGAGCAAGGGCAGGTCGGGCCAGTCGTCGCCGATGGCGGCGGCAGCGCTCCAGTCCAGGCCCAGTTCGGCCAGGATGGCCTCGGCGGCCGGGCGCTTGTCCTCGGTGCCGAAGCGGGCATGCACAACGCCCAGCGCCTGGAGCCGCGTGCGCAAAGCGACAGCGTCGCGCCCGGTCACCACGGCCGGCGTGATGCCTGCGGCCTGCAGCAGCTTGATGCCCATCCCGTCCAGCGTGTGGAAGCGCTTGATGGTTTCGGCTGCGCCGCGTGCGTCGCCTGGCGTGAGCTCGGTGAAGTACAGGCTGCCGTCGGTCAGCACGCCGTCGACGTCGAAAAACACCACGCGCACATCCTGGCCGCGCAGCAGCAATTCGGGTGGATGGCTCAGCACGGGCGCGCGCGCCATCAGATCACCTTCGCCCGCATGAGGTCGCCGATGTGCACGACGCCGACCAGCGTGCCGGCCGCATCGACCACCAGCACGGCGGTGATGCGGTGCTGTTCCATGAGCTCGACCGCCTCGACCGCCAGCGCATCGGCGCGGATGGTGCGCGGCCTGGCGTGCATGACATCGCCGGCGCGCACGGCGCGCAGGTCGCTGCCCTTCTCGACCAGGCGGCGCAGGTCGCCGTCGGTGAACACGCCCTGCACGCGCAGTGCGTCGTCCACGATGGCGGCCAGGCCGCCCTTGGCGCTCATCTCACGCATCATTTCGGCCAGCGGCGTGTCCGGCGTCACGGTGGGCATCTCTTCGCCACCGCGCATCACGTCGGCGACATGGGTCAGCAGCCGCCGGCCCAGCGCACCGCCGGGGTGCGAGCGCGCGAAGTCTTCGGCCCTGAAGCCGCGCAGCTCCAGCAGCGCCACAGCCAGGGCATCGCCCATCACCAACTGCGCCGTACTGCTGGCGGTGGGGGCCAGGTTCAGTGGGCAGGCTTCCTTCTCGACGCTGCTGTCCAGCACTTCGTCGGCGTGGCGCGCCAGCGTGGAATGCAGGCCACCCGTGATGGCCACCAGCGGCACTCCCTGGCGCTTGAGCACGGGCAGGATCAGATTGAGTTCGGCGCTTTCGCCGCTGTTGGAGATCGCGACGACGAGATCCTGGGGGGTGACCATGCCCAGGTCACCATGGCTGGCCTCAGCCGGGTGCACGAACAGCGCCGGCGTACCGGTGGACGCGAGCGTGGCCGCAATCTTGCGGCCCACATGGCCGCTCTTGCCCATGCCCATCACGACCACGCGGCCGCTCAGGTACAGGATGCGCTGCACGGCGCGCACGAAGCTTTCGCCCACGCGGGCCTTGAGCCCAAGCACGGCGGCGGCCTCGATGTCGAATGTGGTTTGCGCCAGGCCGATGACCTGTGCCGTGTCCAGCGGCTGGACGCGTTCGCGCGGTGGTGTCATGGCGCGAATTCTATCGACCGCCCCCCTGCGTGGCCTCGCCGAATCCGGTGCTGGCCACTGTCAACACGCTAGCATGCGCGCACCCATGTCCTCGCTCGAACTCACGCTGGTCTACCTGTTGGCTGCAGTGCTGGGCGTGGTGCTGTTCCGCTCGCTCAAGCTGCCGCCCATGCTGGGCTATCTCACGGTGGGCGTGCTGATCGGCCCCAATGCCCTGGCCTTGGCGCAGAACTCCGAAAGCGTCAAGCACCTGGGCGAGTTCGGCGTGGTGTTCCTGATGTTCGTGATCGGGCTGGAGTTCAACCTGCCCAAGCTGCGCGCCATGCGCCGGCACGTGTTCGGGCTGGGGCTGTGGCAGGTCGTGCTGACGATCCTCGTGGGTACGGGCGCATCCCTCGCGCTCGCTGCTGCGGCGCCGCGCTGGTGGGGCATGCCCTGGCAGACGGCGGTGGCACTGTCCGGTGCGCTGGCCATGAGCAGCACGGCCATCGTGGTCAAGCTCATGGCCGATCGCATCGAGCTCGAGTCCGAGCACGGCAAGCGCGTGATGGGGGTACTGCTGTTCCAGGATCTGGCCGTGGTGCCGCTGCTGGTGCTCATCCCCGCGCTGGGCGCGTCGGCCGAGCAAATGCTGTTCGCGCTGGGCCTGGCCATGGTCAAGGCGGTGCTGCTGATCACATTGCTGCTGACGGGCGGGCAGCGCGTGATGCGCTGGTGGCTCACGCTGGTGGCGCGGCGCAAGAGCGAAGACCTGTTCGTGCTGAACCTGCTGCTGATCACCCTGGGCCTGGCCTGGCTCACCGAGATGGCCGGGCTGTCGCTGGCACTGGGCGCCTTCATCGCCGGAATGCTGATCTCCGAGACAGAGTTCAAACACCAGGTGGAGACCGACATCCGGCCCTTCCACGATGTGCTGCTGGGCCTGTTCTTCATCACCATCGGCATGATGCTGGACTGGCGCATCGTGCTGGAGCGCTGGCCGCTGCTGCTCCTGCTGGTCACGCTGCCGGTGGTGTTCAAGCTGGCGCTGATCACAGCGCTGGCCAAGGGCCTGGGGGCCTCGGCCGGTGTGTCGCTGCGCACCGGCCTGTACCTCGCGCAGGCCGGCGAGTTCGGCTTCGTGCTGCTGACGCTGGCCAACAGCCGCGGCCTGGTTCCTGCCGAACTGCTCAACCCCATCCTGGCCAGCATGGTGCTGTCGATGCTGGCCACGCCCTTCATGGTCATGTACAGCAACGCCATCGTGACCCGCTTCGTCAGCAGCGACTGGCTGCAGCAGTCGCTGCAGATGACCAGCATCGCGCGCCGCTCCATCAATGCCAACAAGCACGTGATCATCTGCGGCTACGGCCGCTGTGGCCAGAACCTGGCGCGCATGCTGGAGCGCGAATCCATCCCCTACATGGCGCTGGACCTGGACCCGGACCGCGTGCGCCTGGCCGCTGCGGCCGGAGACTCGGTGGTGTTCGGCGATGCCGCGCGGCTGCAGGCGCTGATGGCCGCCGGCCTGGCGCGTGCCAGCGCCGTGGTGCTGACCTACCTGGACGTGCCTGGCGTCATGAAGGTGCTGGCCCATGTGCGTGCGCATGCGCCGCAGGTGCCCGTGATCGTGCGCACGCAGGACGACCGCGACCTGGAGCGCCTGCAGCAGGCCGGTGCCACAGAGGTCGTGCCCGAGGCCATCGAAGGCTCGCTGATGCTGGCCAGCCATGCGCTGGCCCTGGTCGGCGTGCCCATGCGCCGCGTGCTGCGGCTGGTGCAGGACCAGCGCGATGCGCGCTACGACCTGCTGCGCGGCTATTTCCACGGCGCCGACGACGATGGCCAGGACGAGATCGACCACGAGCGCCTGGCCACGGTGTCGCTGACGCTGGCTTCGCGGGCGCTCGGCAAGCCGCTCGGGGACCTGGCGCTGCACGCGCTGGGCGCAC
>CAJYRH010000394.1 GCA_913776795.1 uncultured Pseudorhodoferax sp.
CGGGGCTGTAGGCGTCGCCCGCCAGGGTCTGCACGCCCTTGGCGCGGCTCAGGCAGCCGACGATGGACAGGAACAGTTCGAGGCGGCGCAGCTCGGTGGCGCCCACCAGTTCCTGCAGCAGCGGGGCCACGGTCTCGACGGTCTGCGGGCCGAACAGCGCGCCGCGCCGGCTCAGCCGCAACAGCGGCTGCAGGCTGGCCAATTCGGGCAGGACCACGGCGGTGTCGTGCACGAACTGCTCGGAGAACTGCAGCACGCGGCTGCGCAGCGGCACCTGCTGCACGTCGCCCAGCGCGCTGACCCAGTTGTGCGGCAGGTGCGGGCCGGTCAGCACCAGGTTGCCCGGCCCGAAGCGGCCGATGAAGTCGCCGACGAAGTAGTGGCCGCTGGTGTGCACCACGTGGTGCAGCTCGTACTCGGGATGGAAGTGCCAGCGCACCGTGTGGTACGGGTAGCCATGTTCCCAGGCCTTGAACGACTGCGTGCGTCCGATCTGGACGACTTCCAGGTCCGGCTTCATCGTGCTGCTCCTCTCGTTGTCTCCTGCCGGGCCTGCCGTTGCGCGCGCTGTGAGCGGGCGGCGAACGCCAGGCGGCGGAATGCATCGTATGCAGGGGCTGGTCAACCAGCCACTACGAATCGAGCCGGCAACCTGTACTTTTTTGGCATCCGATGGCCATGGCAAAGCCGACATTGCGTAGTAACCCTAGGGCGCAGATGGCCGGATCGTGCTGGCGCAGTGCAAGGTGCCGCTGGGCCGCGTCCGCCAGGCGGCTGCACGTTGTCGGGCGCTTGGCGCGCGGCGCGCACGCGCACGGCCGCGGCGTGCCGCTGTACTACCATGGCCGGCCGCTGAAACCGCCACCACGATGCCCATGCGCTCCATTCCCGCGCTGGCCTGCTCGGCCTTGCTGCTGTTGCCGCCCGGCCTGTCACAGGCCCAGAAGATCACCGTCGACCGCGATGCCTACATGGCGCGCTGCACCGCGCTGATCTACCCGCTGGACGAGACGCTGCTGAACCGCCTGGCGGCGCGCGACGGCTTCGTCCAGCAGTCCATGGCCTACCTGCGTGCCACGCGCGATGTCTGCGGCTGCGGGTTCGAGCAGGCGCAGGGCGCGCTCAACGCGCGCCAGCTCCTGCTATTCGCCCACCGCGGCTTCGAAACGCTGCAGGAGGGCATCGCCCAGGTGTTCGAGCCGGCCGACCGCGACGCCGTCGGCAAGTTCGAAAAGGAGCACAAGGGCTACCGGCAATGCGCCGAGACCTTCGACCGGCGCGTGCAGGAAACCGCCGGGGCAACGAAGTAGCGGCCTGCACCGGCCGCCCATGCGTGCCGGCTCGGCCGACGCCCTGCGCGGACGGGACCGCCAGACCGAACCCATGCCGCCGGGCGACGGGCCCGGCCACCCGCCAGCGCGGATCGGAGGCGCGGGCGTGCGCACGGCCTCTCAGGCCGCGGGCTTGTCGGGCAGGCGCTTGATCTGGATGGCCCGCCCGGTCCACACGCCGCCGGGCGGCAGCGCGCGGATGGCCGCCTTCTGTGCGTTGCCGAGGTCCTTCTCGTTGTCGATGTAGGCGGCACTGACCTGGATGCTGCGCGGGCGCGGGTCGTGCGGGTCGGGCAGGATCAAACTGATCTCGTACGTGGGGGTCGTCATGCCGGGATTTTCGGCGATGGCTGGGTGCTACCCGCCACTCCTCGCCACCGCAGACGTACACGCGGCCGGCCGCAGCCGCAGCCGGCGCGGCCACCGCCATTGCCACTGCCACTGCCGCTGCCGCTGCGGCTGCCCCCGCAGGGCTGGTGATCTGCCCGGATGGCCGGGCAGGCTCAGGGTTCGGCCAGTTCCGGCACCGCGCTGTCGGCCGTGGCGGCATTCGGCGGCATCCAGCGCAGCAGGGCCTGGTACAGCGCCGCCGGACTGACGGGCTTGGTCAGGTGGTCGACCATGCCGGCCTGCGCGCTGGCGCTGCGGTCCTCGGCCATGGCGTGCGCGGTCATGGCGACGATGGGCAGGGCGCAGCCCATCGCCCGCAGGCTGCGGGCGGCCTGCAGGCCGTCGGTCGCGGGCATCTCCACGTCCATCAGCAGCACCGCGTAGTCGCCGTCGCAGGCCATGGCGATGGCCTCTGCGCCATCCTGGGCCACGTCCACCTGCAGTCCGGCCAACTGCAGCAGCTCGCGCGCCACCTCCTGGTTGATCGGGTTGTCCTCGGCCAGCAGCACGCGGCGTCCCCCGTGGAGACCGCGCAGCGCCTTGAGCGACTGCTGCAGCTGTTGCTCGTCGCGCGGTGGCGCATCGGCGGCCGTGTGGCCGTCAAGTTGCCGGTCGAACCAGACCGTGGCCGTGAAGCGGCTGCCGACGCCGGGCGTGCTGCACACGGCCACATCGCCACCCATGGCGCGCGCCAGCCGGCGCGTGAGGGCCAGTCCCACCCCGGTACCACCGAAGCGGCGGGTGGTGGAGGTGTCGGCCTGCTCGAAGTTCTCGAAGATGCCGCCCTGGCGCTCCGGCGGGATGCCGACGCCGGTGTCTCTCACGTCGAACGCCACCTGCACGCGCTGCGGCGTCTGCTGCAGCAGGCGCCCCTGCACCTGCACCGCGCCCTGTTCCGTGAACTTGATGGCGTTGGAGACCAGGTGGTGCAGCATTTGCGCGACGCGCGTGGCGTCGCCGAGCACGGCGTCGGGCAGGTCTTCCAGGTCCACGGTGAAGCCCAGGCCCTTGCGGCGGGCCGAACCGGCGAGCACCTCGACGGCCGAGCGCACCGAGGCGCGCAGCGGGAAGGGGCGATCTTGGAGCGACATCCTGCCGCCCTCGATCCTGGACAGGTCCAGCACGTCGTTGAGGATGCGCAGCAGGTTCTGGGCTGCACCGTCGATCTTGCCCAGGCGGTCGCGCTGCCTGGGCTCCAGCACGTCGTGCTTCATGAGGTGGGCCATGCCCAGAATGGCGTTCATCGGCGTGCGGATCTCGTGGCTCATGTTGGCCAGGAAGGCGCTCTTGGCGCGGCTGGCGGCTTCGGCCCGGTCGCAGGCGATGGCCAGCTGGGCATTGCTGTGGCGCAGTGCCTGCTCCGCATCCTTGAGGTCGGTGATGTCGAAGGACATGACCAGCACGCCATGGATCGCGCCGGCCTCGTCGGTGTTGGGCACCAGCAGCACGCGGAACAGGGCCTGGCCGCCGTCCGGCTGCGCCAGCTCGCGCAGGTAGCGCTGCGTCTGCCCGCGCATGGCGGCGTCCATGAAGTGACCGACCTTGGGGTAGGCCGGGCCCAGCACCTCGGCTTCGTGGCGGCCCAGGATGCTGTCCGGCGTGTGGCCGAAGCGCGCGGCGTAGCTTGCGTTGGCGAAGCGGCAGGTGCGCGCGGCGTCGTAGTAGGCCACGTGGCCGGGAATGGCATTGGTCACGGTGCGGTTGAAGCGCGCGGCGTCCTGCAGCGCGCCGTTGGCCACCTGCAGTTCGGCCGTGCGCTCGGCCACGCGCAGTTCCAGCTGGTCGCGGCTGTGCTGCAGGTCCTGCTCGAGCAGGCGGCGGCGCGTGACGTCGACGAACGAGGTGACGACCGAGAGCAGCCGGCCCGTGGCCTCGTCGTGCACCGGCACGGCGTTGACGTTGAAGAAGGCACGCTGGCCCGAGGGGGCGTGCAGCGCGACCAGCACGTCGTGCTGCGCCGGTGCACCGGACGCCACGCGGGCGGGCGGCGTGGCATCCGCGGGCAGCGCCGCACCATCGCCATCGAAGAGAAGCCAGCCTGGCGGCACCAGCGGGCCGCCCTGCCAGGCCTCCTGGCTGCAGCCGAGCAGGCGCTCTGCAGCAGGGTTGCAACTGGTGACCAGGCCCTGCGGATCGCTCACGACCACGCCTTCGCTGAGCACCGCCACCACGCTGCGGTAGTGCGCGTCGCGTTCGACCAGCGCCTGCTGGGCACGGCGCGCTTCGGTCACGTCGCGCGCGATGTTCAGCACGCCGATCAGCCGGCCGTCGGCATCGCGCAGCGGCGACTTGGTGTGCTGCAGCACGCGGTCGCCCTCGGCGGTGGCGGTCACTTCCTCGAACCACATCGGCTGCTGGGTGCGCAGCACCTGCTCGTCGCGCGGCGCCCGCAGCGCGGCTTGTTCGGCTCCGATCAGGTCGGCCACGGTGCGGCCCACCATGTCCTGACCGGACCGGCCGAACAGCCTGGCGCAGGCCTGGTTGTAGAAGATGAAGCGGCCTTGCGGGTCCTTGGCGAAGATCAGGTCGGAGCTGCTGTCGGCAATGGCTTCGAGCAGGTTGAGCGCCTCCAGCCGCTTGCGCTGCTCGGCCAGTTCGCGCCGGTCCTGGGCCGTGCGCAGGTGCTGCGCCCACCAGCGCACCGTGAGCGCCATGCCTGCCAGGCCAAGGCCCAGGCCGGCCAGCAGCCAGAGCGTGTGGTCCCAGATGTCGGCGTCGACCTCGGCCAGATCGATCTTGGCGACCAGCCACCAGTCGGTGCCGGGCACGGGCTGCACGACGGCCATGACGGCAGCGCCGCGGTAGTCCTGCGCAATGACCGTCTGCGGGACGTCGGTGTGGGCTTCGCGGCTGGCCAGCGGACCGGTGTTCGGCCGCGGGCGCGACAACTGGCCGGCCGCGTCGGTGGTCCAGCGTGCATCGCTGAGCGCGACGAGCCGGTCGCCGTGCTCGGTCCACAGCATGGCTTCGCCGGTGCGCGTGGGCACCGGCCAGCTGGACAGCAGCGGATACAGCGCCCGGCGTGGGTCGATGCGCAACACCAGGGCGCCGCGCGGCGTGCTGCCGGTCGCCAGCAGCGGAATGACCACGTCCATCCGCACCGGCATGGCCGGTGCCACGCCGCGGTAGATGGCGGTGTGCACGGGTGCGCCGCTGGCCAGTGCCTGCTGCAGGGCGGTCTGCAGCGCCGGTGCGGGCTGTGCGTCGGCCGGGTGCTCGCTGGCCAGCACGGTGCCACGGGCGTCGACGATGAGCACGCTGTCGGCGTCGCTGGACTGGCGGAACTTGACGGCGCGTGCCAGCAGGCGTTCACCCGCGCCGGCATCGTCGTGGTCCTGCCAACGCAGGAACAGTCCGCCCAGGTGGCTGCTGTCGGTCAGGAAGCTGGCCAGGCCCATCTGGCGTTGCACCCAGTCCTGCGCCTGGCTCACGCGCAGCGTGGCGACCGATTGGACGCGGGCCTGGGCCTGGGCCCGGTGGTCCTGCAGATCGTGCTGCACATGCCACAGGAACAGGCCGCAGGCCAGCACGCCGATGGCCATGGCCGGCACCACCCAGTTGCGCCGCGAATCGCGCAGGCGGAGCAGCCACCGGGACACTGAATTCATGGAGCACCCATCGCACATTGGTGGACGGATGAAGGGCCCCCGTCGCCTGGCCGATCCCGGTCTGCAGCCTGCAGATCCGGTGCAGTGCAGATGGTCGGCCCTCGCGGTGCACGATTGCGGCGGGACTGTGACGCGGCGCATGCCGCACGCCCCGACCGTGAATTAATCCGCGGCCGCCCGGCGTGCCTGTTCGATCCAGCCGTCGAAGGTCTTCTGGTGCGCCTTGATCCAGCCATCGGTGTGGCGGGCGATGTCGGCGGCGGTGCTTTCGCCATCGCGCATGCGCAGGTTCTGCACGTTGATGTCCCCCACCGGCACCTGCATCACTGCGAACAGCTTCGCCGCAGCCGGGTTGGCCTGGGCGAAGGCTCTATTGGCCACGATGTGTTGTGTGTTCGGCGTGAAGCCGTAGTTCTGGCCGTTCGGCAGCTGGGTGTCGATGCCCTTCTGTTCGCCGGGCAGCGAGGAGAACGGCACCTGCAGCCAGACCACGTCCTTGCCCGGTTGCAGCACGCCGCTGACCCAGTACGGCGTCCAGGTGTAATACAGGATGGGCTTGCCTTCCTTGTAGCGCGCCATGGTGTCGGCCATCAGCGCGGCGTAGCTGCCCTGCTGGTGGGTGACGCTGTCGGACAAGCCGTAGGCCTTGATCTGGTGGTTGATCACCGCCTCGCAACCCCAGCCCGGGTTGCAACCGGTCAGGTCGGCGCGCCCGTCGCCGTTGGTGTCGAACAGCTTGGCGATGGCCGGGTCCTTGAGCTGGTCGATGCGGCGGATCTTGTGCGCGTCGGCCGTCTTCCTGTCGATCAGGTAGCCCTGCAGCGCGTTGGTGGAGTAGGTGCCCTGCCGGTAGAGCTTGGCCTCGCCACCAGCGTTCTTGAAGAAGTCGTCGTGCAAAGGCTTCCAGGCGGAGGCCAGGAAGGTCGCGTCGCCGTTGGCGATGGCCAGGTAGGCGGTGGCGTACTCCACCTCGCGGATCGGCTGCACGTCGTAGCCCAGCTTTTCCAGGCCACGGCTCACCAGCAGCGTCTGGAAGGTTTCCTCGGCGATGGAGCTCTTGAGCGGCTGCACCTTGATGCCCTTGCCGGGCAGGTCCTGGGCCATGGCTGCGGCCGAGGTGGCCAGCAGGCCCGCGGCGATGGCGATGCGAAGGGATTGGATTTTCATGCGAAGGCTCCTTTCAGTGTGATTCAGTGGATGTGCACGGCCAGGGCGGCAGTGGCTTCGTTGGTGTTTTCGGCGGCCTTGGCGGGCTGCGGCTTGCGCTGCACCGCGCGCACGACCAGGGCGGCGGGGCCGGTCTGCCACCAGTGGCGGGCGCCACGGCGGGGCTGGCCCATGGCCTGGGTGATGCGGTCCAGCGTGATGGCCAGCAGCACGATGCCCAGGCCGCCCACGGTGGCCAGGCCCATGTCCAGCCGACCGATGCCGCGCAGCACCATCTGGCCCAGGCCGCCCACGGCGATCATGGAGGCGATGACGACCATCGACAGCGACAGCATCAGCGCCTGGTTGATGCCGGCCATGATGGACGGCATGGCCAGCGGCAGCTGCACCTTGGCCAGCAGCTGCCAGGGCGAGGCGCCATAGGCCTTGGCCGCCTCGACCAGGTCGGGCCGCACCTGGCGGATGCCCAGTGTGGTCAGGCGCACCAGCGGCGGCAGCGCGAACACGATGGTCACGATCACCCCCGGCACGTTGCCGATGCCGAACAGCATGACCACGGGCACCAGGTAGACGAACGCCGGCGTGGTCTGCATGGCGTCCAGCACCGGGCGGGCGATGCGGTTGGCGCGGTCGCTCGAGGCCAGCAGGATGCCCAGCGGCAGGCCCAGCACCAGGCAGAAGGCCAGCGAGGTCAGCACCAGCGACAGCGTGACCATGGCCTCGGGCCAGATGCCCAGCATGGCCACCAGCATCAGCGAGACGACCGCGCCGATGGCAATCGCCCGGCCCGCGAACTGCCAGGCCAGCAGGCCCAGCAGGGCGACCATGGCCATGGTGGGCACGGACTGCAGCAGGCCTTCGACGCTCTGCAGCGTGGCGTCGATGGGGCCGCGCACGGTCTGGAAGAAGGGGCGGAAGTGTTCGACCGCCCAGGCCAGGCCCTGGTTGATC
>CAJYRH010000395.1 GCA_913776795.1 uncultured Pseudorhodoferax sp.
CATCCAGGACCTGCGATTGGACTGGGCCTGCGGTTGAGGTCGCCGAGGTGGGCGACGCTTGTGCGGCGGCGCGCTCACTGCCCCGCTGCGCAGCCCCCGCCCTGTTCCGCGCACACCTTCATGGCGCGTTGCAGTTCGGCCTCGCTCAGCTGTGGAGGTGGCCGCGCGACGGCAGCCTGGACCTGGTCGGGGCCGCCGGTCAGCGCGTGCAGGCCCTTGGCCGCCTTGCCGGCCAGGTAGTAGACACCGAGCGCGATGTAACCGCCGCTCTGGCTGACCTGCTCCACCGAGGGCGGCGGACGCCAGTCCTTGTCGAAGCGGTTGGGTGGCGGCGACACCGGATTCTTGAAGCGGTACAGGTCCAGCGGCTCGCCCTCGTCCGGCGGCAGCGCGCGCACTTCGCCCAGGGTCTGGATGTCGGGCTGCGCGGCGGCATCGGATGTGGACGGCGGTGCGACCGAGGGCGGCGGCGGCGCAGCGGCCGGTGCGGCGGGCGCGGCCTGTTGTGCCTGCACATTCGCGCACGTCGCCAGCAAGGCGATTGCCAGCATCGTGCGCAGGCGCCGGCCGTTCGGATCCGCTGTGTGCATGCTGTCCATGACGCCCGAGCTTACGGACGCGGCACGGCCATCTCTAGCGCATCGGCGCCACCGTTCACGTCGCCGACAGCGGGCGCAGGCACAGCCAGATCGCGCACCAGTGCGCCAGCGCGCCGCCCAGCACGTGCGCATGCCAGATCGCGCGGTTGTAGAGCATCGACTTGCGCACGTAGAACGCCACGCCCACCGTGTAGATCGCCCCGCCGGCAGCGATCAGCCACAGCACCGGCGTGTCCAGCCCGGCCACGATCGGCTTGACCGCCGCCATGCCCGCCCAGCCCAGCAGCAGGTAGATCGCCACCCAGAAGCCCTTGGCGATGCCGGGCAGGAACAGCTTGGCGAACACCCCGAACAGCGCCACGCCCCACACCGCCAGGGTCATCGACCAGACCCAGGCGCCGGACAGCGCCAGCACGAAGAACGGCGTGTAGGAGCCGGCGATCATCACGAAGATGCCGGCGTGGTCGAGCTTGCGCAGCACCGGCTGGCGCTGCGGCGGGGCGAAGTTGTACGCCGCCGAGCAGGCGAACATGGTCAGCAAGCCCAGCGCGTAGACGCAGGTGGCGACGATCAGCGCGTCGTTGGCATGGGCGCGCCAGACCAGCAGCGCGCCGCCGACCACGGCCAGCAGCAGGCCGGCGGCATGCACGAGCAGATCGGCGCGGCGCGCGGCGGCGGTGCGGTAGTGCGGGGCTGGCGAGGAAGTCGATGCGGACAAGGCGATCTTCGGCACCCCGGGAAGCAGTGCCTTGGTGCTGGGGGACGCACAGGATACGCGCGTAGCGGCTGATCCCTGCATCGCCACGCGCAGCATCCTGCCAAGACCGCGCTGGCGATTACCTGCCGAGCGGATAGCGCGTGTCCAGATCGTCGAGTGCGCGCTTGTTTCCTGCCGGCGAAGGATGGCTATCGGCACCTTCGCGCTCCAGTGCCTGCTCCCATTGCCGCACTTGATCCTTCAGCTTACGCGCATAGGTCTTGAGCTGGGACGGGGTGACGCCGCCCTGCTCCTGCCAAAAGGCGGCTTCGACCGACGTGCGGAACGTGCCATCCGCGTACACCCACAGAGCGCGACCGATGCTGCTGTCGTCGCCACTACGTTTGCCCAACGCCTGCGCGTCTGCGTCGACGCGGATAGTGCCGTGGATTTCGAACGCCAACCGATGCGCATCGGCAAATGTCACCTTCAGATGCGCATGCAGGTTGCCGGAAGACGACAGCGCCTTGGTGACATCCTTGATGTAGACGTTGGCGTCGACCGACGCCTTGTTGCTGAAGCCGTTATCCTGCAGAAATTCGGCGGTGACCATGGCATTCGCTCCTGAGTGTGTGAACGGGGTCCGTCATTGCACGACGGGTAGCGAAAGCCTCGCGCCACGCGCGGAACACGGCCATCGGCACAAGCCTGATCTGCGCAGTACGCGCTGCCGAGGACGTGTCATCGGCGCAGACGGCCGCTGTGTCGGTACAGACGCGCAGGGCCGGCACGCATCGCCAATAGGCTGCCGCATGCAGTGCGAACAGCGATGCGTTCCGCATGCAATCGCCCAGCCTGAATCCGCTCAGCCTGCCCGTCTCGCCTCGGCGCGCCCGGTCTCATACCCTGAGACGCGATTTCGCTTCCCTGTTCCACTTTGAGAGCCGTGCCGATGCCCGCCCACGCCCTAGCCCCGCGCACCGAGGACGCCGAGCGCGCCCTGTCCACCACCGACGGGATGCCCTCGCGCGATGGCGCCCTGCTCAGCGCGCGGCTGGAGCGCCGTTACCACGACCGCATCACCGGCAGCTTCACCATCCCCGGCCAGGCCGGCCGCTACGCGCCGATCCCGGACGACGTGCCGCCGGCGCTGGCCGCCGCATTGCGCGAACGCGGCATCGCGCAGCTGTACAGCCACCAGGCCGAGGCCTGGGACGCGGCGCAGCGCGGCGAGCACGTGGCCATCGTCACCCCTACCGCCTCGGGCAAGTCGCTGTGCTACACGCTGCCGGTGGTGGCCGCGGCGATGACCGCGCAGGCCAAGGCGCTGTACCTGTTCCCGACCAAGGCGCTGGCGCAGGACCAGGTGGCCGAGCTGCTGGACCTCAACCGTGCCGGCGACCTCGGGGTGAAGGCCTTCACCTTCGACGGCGACACCCCCGGCGATGCGCGCCAGGCGATCCGCCTGCACGGCGACATCGTGGTCAGCAACCCGGACATGCTGCACCAGGCGATCCTGCCGCATCACACCAAGTGGGCGCAGTTCTTCGAGAACCTGCGCTACGTGGTGATCGACGAGATCCACACCTACCGCGGCGTGTTCGGCAGCCACGTCGCCAACGTGCTGCGCCGGCTCAAGCGCATCTGCGCGTTCTACGGCGTCACGCCGCAGTTCATCCTGTGCTCGGCCACCATCGGCAACCCGCGCGCTCACGCCGAGGCGCTGATCGAGCAGCGTGTGCACGCGATCACCGACTCCGGCGCGCCCAGCGGCGACAAGCACGTGCTGCTGTGGAACCCGCCGGTGGTCAACGCCGACCTGGGCCTGCGCGCCTCGGCGCGCTCGCAGAGCAACCGCATCGCGCGCATCGCGATCAAGTCCGGGCTCAAGACCCTGGTGTTCGCGCAGACGCGGTTGATGGTGGAGGTGCTGACCAAGTACCTGAAGGACATCTTCGACCACGACCCGCGCAAGCCGCCGCGAATCCGCGCCTACCGCGGCGGCTACCTGCCCAGCGAGCGCCGCGAGGCCGAGCGGGCGATGCGCGCCGGCAGCATCGACGGCATCGTCTCCACCTCGGCGCTGGAGCTGGGCGTGGACATCGGCGCGCTGGACGTGGTGGTGCTCAACGGCTACCCCGGCAGCGTCGCCGCCACCTGGCAGCGCTTCGGCCG
>CAJYRH010000396.1 GCA_913776795.1 uncultured Pseudorhodoferax sp.
GCTCATCGCCGGCGGCGGCATCGGTGGCATGGCCACCGCCCTCACGCTCCACCAGATCGGCGTGCCGTGCATCGTCTTCGAGACGGTGCCCGAGCTGCAGCCGCTGGGCGTGGGCATCAACCTGCAGCCCAATGCCGTGCGCGAGCTGCACGACCTGGGCTTCGGCAACGAGGTGCTCGACACCATCGGCCTCCAGGCCCGCGAATGGGCACTGGTGGGCCGCAACGGCAACGAGGTCTATGCCGAGCCGCGCGGCCTGGCGGCCGGCTATCGCTGGCCGCAGTACTCGGTGCACCGCGGGCAGCTGCAGATGCTGCTGTTCAATGCCGTGCGCGAGCGGCTCGGCGACGATGCCGTGCGCCTGGGCCAGCGCGTGACGGGCTACCGGCAGGATGCCGATGGCGTCACCGCACTCGTTGAGACGCGCGACGGCCAGCGGCTGGAGGTGGCCGGCGCGCTGCTGATCGCGGCGGATGGCCTGCACTCGGCCGTGCGGGCGCAGATGCATCCGACGCAGCCGCCGATCCAGTGGGGCGGCGCGGTCATGTGGCGCGGCACCACGCCGGGCGTGCCGGTGCGCACGGGTGCGTCCTTCGTGGGCGTGGGATCGCTCAGGCACCGCGTGGTGTTCTATCCCATCTCGCCGCCCGATCCGGCCACGGGCCTGGCCACCATCAACTGGATCGCCGAGATCACGGTCGACAACTCCCAGGGCTGGACCCAGGGTGACTGGAACCGGCGCGTGGCCATCGACGAGTTCATCGGCCACTTCGAAGGATGGGACTACGGCTGGATCGACGTGCCAGCGATGCTGCGCGGCGCCAGCGCGGTCTTCGAGTACCCCATGATCGACCGCGACCCGGTGCCGACCTGGGTCGACGGGCGCGTGGCGCTGCTCGGCGATGCGGCGCACGTGATGTACCCGGTAGGCTCCAACGGCGCGAGCCAGGCCATCGTCGACGCGCGCGTGCTCGGCGCGGCGCTGCAGGACCACGGCGTGGGCCCGGGCGCGCTGCGCAGCTACGACGACAGGCTGTGCGCCGACATCTCGGCGCTGGTGCTGCGCAACCGCGGCGCCGGGCCGTTCGGCCTGCTGGGTCTGGTGGACGAGCGCTGTGGCGGCGTCTTCGACGACATCGACCAGGTGGTGCCCAAGGCCGAACGCGAAGCCTTCATGGCGCGCTACAAGGCGGCGGCGGGCTTCGCGATCGAGACGCTCAACGCCGCGCCGCCCACGGTGCGGGCTTAGCCGCCGAGCTTGTCGAGCGTCTTCGTGTCGAAGTCGCTCGCGTCGTGGCGCTCGCGCAGCTGGCTCTCGGGCTTGCCCTGCACACGGTTGACCATGCGGCCGCGGCGGGCACCGGGGCGCTGCGCGATGTCCTCGGTCCAGCGTTGCACGTGGGTGTATTCCTGCACCTGCAGGAACTGTCCCGATTCGCCGTAGAGCTGGCCCTTGGCCAAGGCGCCGTACCAGGGCCAGATCGCCATGTCGGCGATGGTGTAGTCGTCGCCGGCAACGAAGCGGCTCTCGGCCAGGCGCCGGTCCAGCACGTCGAGCTGGCGCTTGACCTCCATCGCATAGCGGTCGATCGCGTATTCGATCTTGCTCGGCGCATAGGCGTAGAAGTGGCCGAAGCCGCCGCCCAGGTAAGGCGCGCTGCCCATCTGCCAGAACAGCCAGGACAGGCACTCCGCGCGTGCCGCGCCGCTGGTGGGCACGAAGGCGCCGAACTTTTCGGCCAGGTACAGCAGGATGGCGCCGGACTCGAACACGCGCACGGGCTCGGGCCCGCTGCGGTCCACCAGCGCGGGGATCTTGGAGTTGGGATTCACGGCCACGAAGCCGCTGCCGAACTGGTCGCCTTCGCCGATGTTGATCAGCCAGGCGTCGTACTCGGCGCCTCCGTGGCCGAGCGCCAGCAGTTCCTCGAGCATCACCGTGACCTTGACGCCGTTGGGCGTGCCCAACGAGTACAGCTGCAGGGGGTGGCGACCGACCGGGAGCTCCTTGTCGTGCGTGGCGCCGGCCACGGGGCGGTTGATGTTGGCGAAGCGGCCGCCGCTGGCCTTGTTCCAGGTCCAGACGGCGGGCGGGGTATAGGAGTTTGGTGCGTCGGGCATCGGTCCAGTCTATCGGGATCAGCCCTGCGATGCAGCGCCCGCCGCGCCGGCCCCGGCCTGCAGCAGGTAATGCGTGACCTCGTCGGAGAAGCGTGCGCGGCGGCCTTCGACGAGCACGCCTTCGGGGTCCTGCGGGTCGGGCCGTGCACCCGGCATGCCGTGCGCGACCAGGGCCTGTGCGCAGCCGAGCCAGTCGCCGGCGGCGCTGCCGTTGCTGTCTGTGCCATCGGTGCTGTCGGCGACATCGGGTCGGTTGCAGGATGCCCATTGCAATGTCCCGCAGCAGTCGTCGCCGTGGCCGTGGCGCTCGGTCCATTGCGCACCATGCGCCAGCAGCAGGCGTGCCATGGCTGCGTCGCCGCGGAACACGGCATGGTTCAGCGCCGAGGCGTCCCAGTCGCCGCCGCGCACCGCGATGGGCCAGCCCAGCCGGACCATGCACCGCACGGCAGCAATGCAGCCCTGGGCCGCGAGTTCGGGCAGCAGGCGCAGGTGCTCGGGCGGCAATGCCGCCGGCCAGTCGGGGTGACTGGCCTTCAGTTGCCGCGCCTCGGCCTCGTCGCCACGCGCACACGCGGCCACGAAGCGCTCCAGCGGCGCAGCCGGCATGGGCACGCCGGCGGCCACCATCAGGGCCGCCACCTCCGGCAGGCCGAAGCGCAGCGCCAGCGTGGCAGCGTCGGCGCC
>CAJYRH010000397.1 GCA_913776795.1 uncultured Pseudorhodoferax sp.
CATCACGCTGCCGCTGGGCTACACCACGGGCAAGGAATACGCCGAGCTGGAATGGCCCATCGACCTGCTGATCGCCGTGGTCTGGGTGGCCTACGCCATCGTCTTCTTCGGCACCATCGGCACGCGCAAGGTGCGCCACATCTACGTGGCCAACTGGTTCTACGGCGCCTTCATCATCGCCGTGGCGCTGCTGCACATCGTCAACAGCGCCGAGATGCCCGCCAGCTTCTGGAAGAGCTATTCGGCCTATGCGGGCGTGCAGGACGCCATGGTGCAGTGGTGGTACGGCCACAACGCGGTGGGCTTCTTCCTCACGGCCGGCTTCCTCGGGATGATGTACTACTTCATCCCCAAGCAGGCCGAGCGCCCGGTCTACAGCTACCGGCTGTCCATCGTCCACTTCTGGGCGCTGATCTTCACCTACATGTGGGCCGGCCCGCACCACCTGCACTACACGGCGCTGCCGGACTGGACGCAGTCGGTCGGCATGGTGTTCTCGCTGATCCTGCTGGCGCCTTCCTGGGGCGGCATGATCAACGGCGTGATGACGCTGTCGGGCGCCTGGCACAAGCTGCGCGACGACCCCATCCTGCGCTTCCTCATCGTGGCCCTGTCGTTCTACGGCATGAGCACCTTCGAGGGGCCGATGATGTCGATCAAGACCGTCAACGCGCTCAGCCACTACACCGACTGGACCGTGGGCCACGTGCACTCGGGTGCGCTGGGCTGGGTCGGGCTCATCACCATGGGCTCGCTGTACTACCTGATCCCGCGCCTGTTCGGCCGCAGGCAGATGTACAGCGTCAGGGCCATCGAGCTGCACTTCTGGACCGCCACCATCGGCATCGTGCTGTACATCGCCGCGATGTGGATCGCCGGCGTGATGCAGGGCCTGATGTGGCGCGCCGTGAACGCCGACGGCACGCTGACCTACACCTTCGCCGAATCCGTCAAGGCCACCTGGCCGTTCTACGCGGTGCGCCTGCTGGGTGGCCTGCTGTACCTGGGCGGCATGCTGGTGATGGCCTGGAACACGGCCATGACCATGCTCGACGCGCGGCCCGCGGCCGTCACCATCCCGCAACCCATGGTGGCCCACTGAACCGAGAACAACCATGTCGCAGAACCTCGACAAGCCCGGTGCGCACGAGCGCATCGAGACCAACAACTTCCTGATGATCGTGCTGATCCTGCTGGTGCTCGTGGTCGGCGGCCTCGTGGAGATCGTGCCGCTGTTCTTCCAGCGCACCACCAACGTGGCCATCGAAGGCGTCAGGCCCTACACCGCGCTGCAGCTGGCCGGCCGCGACGTCTACCTGCGCGAGGGTTGCTACAACTGCCACTCGCAGATGATCCGCCCGCTGCAGGCCGAGACGCTGCGCTACGGCCACCACTCGCTGGCCGGCGAGTTCGTCTACGACCACCCGTTCCAGTGGGGCAGCAAGCGCACCGGGCCCGACCTGCACCGCGTGGGCGGCAGGTACAACGACGAGTGGCACCGCATCCACCTGATGAACCCGCGCGACGTGGTGCCAGAGTCCAACATGCCGGCCTACGCCTGGCTGGACCAGGCCACGGTCGACGGTGCGCAGCTGGCCGCCAACATGCGCGCGCTGCGCCGTCTGGGCGTGCCCTACACGGACGAGGAGATCGCCAGGGCGCCTGCGGACGTGAAGGGCAGGACCGAGATGGAGGCCACGATCGCCTACCTGCAATCGCTCGGCCTGGCGGTCAAGTAGAGGCAAGCCATGGACATCAACACCTTGCGTTCCGTGGCCACCGTGGCCTCCTTCATCGCCTTCGTCGCGATCTGGGCCTGGGCCTGGTCGCGCACCAACAAGCAGTCGTTTGACGAAGCAGCGCAGCTGCCCTTCGAGCAGGAGTGAGAGGGCACCATGAGCGACTTCACAAGCGGCCTCTGGTCCATCGCGATCATCGCGGTGACCCTGGGCGGCATCCTCGGCTGCGTGCTGCTGCTGTGGGGTGCCGGGAAGGCGCGCGTCTCGGCGACCGGCGACGACACCACGGGCCATGTCTGGGACGGCGACCTGCGCGAGATGAACAACCCACTGCCGCGCTGGTGGGTCTGGCTGTTTGTCATCACCGTGGTCTTCGGCCTGATCTACCTGCTGCTGTACCCCGGGCTCGGCTCCCGGCCCGGCAAGCTGGACTGGAGCTCGGCGGGCGAGCACGCGGCGGACGTGGCCAGGCACAAGGAGGTCACGTCGCAGGTCTACGCGAAGTACGCGGCAATGCCCATGCCCGAGATCGCCAGGGACGCGCAGGCCATGGCCATCGGCGAGCGCCTCTTCATGAACAACTGCGCCCAGTGCCACGGCTCGGACGCCCGGGGCAGCAAGGGCTTTCCCAACCTCGCAGACCGCGACTGGCTGCACGGCGGCGAGCCCGAGAAGATCGCCGAGACCATCGCCAAGGGCCGCATCGGCACCATGCCGCCCATGGCCGCAGCCGTGGGCACGCCGGACGACGTGCGCAACGTGGCGCACTACGTGCTGAGCCTGTCGGGCAGCCCGCACGATTCGGTGCGCGCCGCGCTCGGCAAGTCCAAGTTCGGGGCCTGCGCGTCCTGCCACGGCAGCAACGGCAAGGGCAACCCGCTGCTGGGCGCGCCCAACCTGACCGACGACATCTGGCTGCACGGCTGGGGCGAGGAGGCCATCGTCGCCATGGTCAACAACGGCAAGACCAACCAGATGCCGGCGCAGGAGGGCAAGTTCAGCGCGGAGCAGATCCGGGTGCTGGCGTCCTATGTCTGGGGTTTGTCGAACAGGTGATGCGGTGGTGAGGTTTCTGGTGCATCGG
>CAJYRH010000398.1 GCA_913776795.1 uncultured Pseudorhodoferax sp.
GACGACTACCGCAGCCTGGCCATGGAGGCGCCCGCCATCGACGTGGGCCGCATCGAGGTGCTGCCGCGCTTCAAGCCGCGCGACCGGCGCTTCCACGTGCCCGGCGTGGTCAGCGTGCTCGCGCTGCCCGCCGCGCCGCTGGCGCCGGCCCCCAACCCGCGGCCCGACCGGCCGTTCATCGAACGCCTGCACGCCCACTTGTCGGTGCGCACGCCACTGGCCACCGAGCTCTACGTGATCGGCTGCGACTACGTGGCGCTGGGCCTGACGGTGGCCGTGCTGGTGCGCGACGGCCATGCGCGCGACCAGGTGCTGCTGAATGTGCGCGAGGCGCTGCGCCGCCTGCTCTGGCCGCTGGCCCCCGGCGGCCTGGACGGCGGCGGCTGGCCGCTGGGCCGCGCCGTGCGTTCGCGCGAGCTGGAGGTCGAGGTCTCGCGCGTGCCCGGTGTCGACGAGCTGCGCGGCCTGCGCCTGTTCCAGCGCCAGGGCGACGACTGGCAGCTGCTGCCGGGCATCGCGGCCGACGGCGCGCAGCAGCTCGTGCTCTCGCCCTGGCAGCTGCCCGAGCTGCTCTCGGTCATCGCCGTCGAGGGCGCCAGCGCGCCGACCGACCTGCGTGCGCTGCCCAACCCCTTTGCCGATGCGAGCGCCGTGGCGGTGCCGGTCGTGCCGGAGCTGTGCTGATGGAACAGCTCCGCCCCGCCCTCAAAAGTCCAGGCCGAGCGCAGCGACGGCCCGGACACCAGGCCGAGCGAAGCGATGGCCCGTGTGGGACTTCTCCCTGTGCCCCTGCCGAGGAGCGCAGTGCCATGGGCTGCGCGGGGAGCCTCGCGCTTTGTCATCTGACTCATTGCGCTTGTTCGAGCTACGTTCCCGCAGTGAACGGTGCGAGTTGCGCAATGCAGCCCATGGCGCGAGCACCGCAGGTTGCCCGGAGCGCCAGCGGAGGGACAGGGGCACCGGGGTCGCCTTCTTTTGCTTGCTTTTCTTGGGCGATTGCCAAGAAAAGTAAGTCGCCGTGCGGGGGCGAATACCCCGCCTCTGGACCTCGATCAGGCGTGGTCGTCGATAGAACACATTGCTTTCGCACAAGCACCTGGAGCCGGGATGTGCGCCCGGCAGCGCAGTCACTTTCTCTTGCTCCGCCAAGAGAAATTAACCAAAGAGAAGGCGGCCCCGGTGCCCCCGTCCCTCCGCTGGCGCTCCGGGCAACCTGCGGTGCTCGCGACCTGGGCGCATTGCACAACTCGCACCACTCACTGCGTTCGTTCAGCTCGAACAAGTGCAATGAGTCAGTCATTGAAGCGCGAGGTTCCCCGCGCCGCCCAGGCCACTGCGCTCCTCGGCGTGGGCACAGGGGTGGGAGCGGGGTCACACACGGGCCATCGCTTCGCTCGGCCTGGGGGCTTGGGGCTTCGCTGTGCGCAGCCACAGGCTGGGCCTTGAGGCACTGACATGGACGCCAACGGCCAACGCTTCTGGTTGCTCGGGGAGTCCTCCCACTTCCCGTCGCACGCCCACACCACGTGGGACGCCGACTGCCGCCGCCTGCGCCTGGCCTCCGAACGCGCACTGACCCCTGCGCTGCCCCCCGCCGCCGCCTTCACCACCGCGCAGGAAGCGCTGGAACGCATCCCCCGCGCCATCGACGCGCTCGAATGCGTGGCCCGGTGGGACGCCGACAGCGGCGCGATCCTCGTGCGCAGCGTGCTGCCCGACCAGGCCGTGCTGCTGGCACTCGACGCGACGCCCACGGACCTGTGCAACGGCACCGACGGCGTGCTCTACATCCTGCTGCCCGGCGCCGTGCTGCTGCACGACCTGCGTGGCCGCTGGGCCGACGTGCGCGTGGCGCTGGCCGGCTTCTCGCCCTGGCGCGCGGCCCCCGCAGCCGACGGCGGCGTGTGGCTCATGGAGCGCGGCACGGGCCGGCTGGCGCGCCTCACGGGCCGGCCGCGCCGCACCGAGACCCCGCAGCCCGACGACTACGACCCGCGCGTGTTCCGCCCCCACCCCGAAAACGCCTGCGCGCCGCAGATCCGCCTGCTGGCCGGCGCACCTGGCGACGGCAGCGAAAACGCCGTGGCGCTGGCCGCCGGCCCCGACGGCGCGCTTGCGCTGCTGAGCTGGGCCACCGACGGCGCACCGCGCCTGCGCCGCTGGCGCGCCGATGCCCGGCGCTGGGATGCACCGGCTGCGCCGCAGGGCGCGGCCTACGCCTATGCGCTGGCCTGGCTCGCCCCCGACCGCGTGGCCCTGCGCGTGCCGGGCCGGCGCGACGCACCGGCCTGGCCGCTCCGCGACACGCCCGCCGCACTGGCTCCATCCGCTCCACCCGCTCCACTCGCTCCACTCGCACCGCTCGGCGACATCCACCCGCTCGCCGCCGACGCCATCGAAGCCCCGTTCTGCAACGGCCCCGTGCTGCCGCCCTGCTACCCGGCAGGGCCTGCCGGCGCCGAGCCGCTGCATGCGCTTTCGCTGCACCGCTTCGCCGCCCAGGGCGAGGCGCGCAACTACGCCGACAGCGCCAGCGGCCTCGTGGCGCGGCTCGTCGACAGCGGCGACACCACCACCGTCTGGCACCGCCTGTTCGCCGAGGCCATGCTGCCTGCCCACACCGGCTTCGTCGCGTGGCTGGCCGCCACGAACGAGCCCGCGCCGCCGGCCGCCGACGACCAGTTGGCCTGGCATGCGCACCTCTTCGGCGGCACCGCGCTGGTCGCGCCGCAGCTGCCCCAGGCCGCCTGGGAGCCCGTGCCCAGCGAGCTGCCGCACCACCCCGGCCTGCTGGGCGGCGCGCAGGAACCAGGCCGCGCCGGCCTGTTCTCGGTGCTCTTGCAGAACAGCCGACAGCGCGTGCGCGCACTCGCCGGCCGCTACCTGTGGCTGCGCCTGGCGCTGCAGGGCGACGGGCACGCCACGCCCGAGATCGCCGCGCTGCGCGTGTGGGGCAGCCGCTTCTCGTACGTCGACCAGTACCTGCCGCGGCTGTACCGCGAGTCGCAGTTCGGCAGCGCCGCCACGCAGCCCGGCGAGCGGCTCGCGGCCATCGACCCTGGATTCAGCGATGCGCTGGACGCCGCCGACGCCAGCGACGCCGCGCTGCGCGCGCGCCTGCTGCTGGAGCAGGTCCCGCTGGGCGCCGCCGCCCACATCGCGGTGGAGCGCGCCGGCCAAGCCTGGCTGCTGCAGGACGGCGCCAGCGCCTGGCGCCTGCGCCGCGAGGAAGACGGTATTGCCGTCTACCGCCCGCGCGCCACGCCGGCCGACTTCACCGCGCGCCTGCTGGCCAACTTCGAGGGCGTGCTGACGCGGCTGGAAGACCGCGTGGCCCACGCCCACCTGCTCAGCGACCCGGCCCTGGCCGACGACGGCCGGCTGGACTGGCTGGCCGGCTGGATCGGCGTGGCCTTCGACCCGGTTCTTCCGCCCGCGCGCCGGCGCGACTGGCTGCGCGGCGCACCCGACCTCGCGCGCTGGCACGGCACGCGGCGCGGCCTGCAGCTGGCGCTGGACATCGCCACCGGTGGCGCCGTGCGCGGCGGCGAGGTGCTGGTGGTCGAGGACTTCCGGCTGCGCCGCATCCTGGCCACGCTGCTGGGCGTGGACCTGGCCGACGAGCACGACCCGTTGCTGCCCGGCCTGCAGGTCAGCGGCAACTCGGTGGTGGGCGACACGCTGTTCGTCGGCGAGCAGGCCCGCGCCGAACTGGCCGCGCTGTTCAACGCCGGCCAGCTCGGCGCGGCCGGCGAGCAGGCCGCGCTGGCCTTCGACGCGGAACTCGCCCACCGCGCCACCGTGCTCGTGCACCAGGCCGTGGAGCCGCAGGACCTGGGCCTGATCCGCCGCATCGCGCAGCTGGAGGCACCGGCCCATGTTGAAGTGCGCGTGGCCCAGGCCAGCTGGCCGCTGCTGGTCGGCATCGCCAGCCTGGTCGGCGTGGACACCTACCTCGGCCCGCCGCGGCTGCCGCGCCCGGTGCAGGTGCAGGCGAGCGGCCTGGGCCTGGGCGACTACCTGGTCAGCGCCGCCGTGCTGGACCCGCGCCTGGCCGGCGCACCCGCCACGGCGGCGGCGCCCCGGGCCGATGCCGGCCCCGACCAGCGTGCGCTGCCCGGCGCGAGCTTCGTGCTGGACGCCTCCGGCTCGCGCGCGGCCTCGGGCCGCGCGATCGCCCAGTACCGATGGCGGTGGCTGCCACCGGCCGATTCCTGAACCCGTTTCCTGCGCCAGATGGCGCAAGCCGATTCCCGAACCCGCAACCCCAAGGAGCCCACCATGGCTGAATTCACGCCCGGCGTCGACGTCTCCACCGACAAGCCGACCATCGAGGTCACCGTCGGCCCCAACAACCCCCTGCCGATCGGGCGCCAGACCTTCCGGCTGGTCGTCATCGACGACGCGGGCAATGCCTCGCAGCCCGACCAGGTCGTCATCATCGTCGCCGACCAGGAAGCGCCCACGGCCGTGATCCGGGGGCCGCGCATCGCCGCCTTCGGCAAGAGCTTCGAGCTCGACGGCTCGGCCTCGTTCGACGCGGGCGGCGGCAAGGTGGTCAAGTACGTCTGGACCTACATGGGCCCTGTGACGTGATGAGGCCACCGCCGTTCGGGCTTCTCGCTGCGTGGAGAAGTCCCATCCCCCCACGAAGGATCGCCAGCGGCCTGGCAGAGCGAGTTCCGCGGCGCCTGGCGGCATGGCCTGCTCCGTGGCCCTCGGCACCGCTGCTGGCAAGCCGGTTCCGTACGGCGCGGGCGGCGCACTGCGCCACGGGGCGCTGACATGGCCCAGTTCGCCGTGGGCAAGCCCATCGCCACGGACGCGGCCAGCATCGCCGTCGATGCCGGCCTGGCCGTCGGCAGCCACCGCTTCAGCCTGGTGGTGCTGGATTCGGCCGGCCTGCGCTCGCGGGTGGCCGACGAGGTGGTGGTGCTGGTCCAGCGGCTGGTGGTGCCCGACCGTCCGATCCCGGTCCCGGTGACGCCCGTGGGGCCCGTCATCCCTGTCGTCGTGACGCCGGTCGTCACCCCCGTCCGTCCCCCTGTCGTGGCACCGGTGCGGCCGGTGGTCACGCCCGTGCGCACCCCCAAACCGAGGAGACCGCGATGAGTACCCAGGCCCCGGATGCCGACCCGCTGCTGGCCCGGCCCAACGCCGACCGGCTGGCGTATGCCACCGGCATGCTGCTGGACGCGCAGGACTTCAGCGACGAGCAGACCTACCACCGCGGCCGGCTCGCGCGCGCGCTGGCCTTCCTGGCCGGGCCCGGCACGCTGGCCGGGCTGCGCGTGGAGCACGTGCCCGGCAGCGCCGGCCAGGTCGAGGAGATCCGCGTGCAGCCCGGCCTGGCGGTGGACCGCCTGGGCCGGTTGATCGAGCTGCCGCGCGCAGCCTGCCTGCGGCTGCCGCGCTGGTTCGAGGCGCTCGCCGCCACGGGTGGCAACGCGCTGGCCCAGGCCAGCTACGACGACCTGGCCGGGTTCGTCTCGCAGCGCTTCACCGACAGCGGTGCGGCACTGCCG
>CAJYRH010000399.1 GCA_913776795.1 uncultured Pseudorhodoferax sp.
CCAGGCTCAGTGCCAGCAACAGGCTCACGCCGGCAACGGCCCATGCCACCGCGCGCGCGGCGGCGTCGCGCTTGCCCAGCGACTCGGCCACGAGGACGGGGCAGACGCGGGCCCCGCAGGGCGCGCCGTGCGCCACGAAACGCATGGACCGGCCCTGCAGCAGACCGTCGAAGAACCGCCAATCGCCGCGCTCCAGTCGCGGAGCATTCGCCAGCAGGGCAGGCTCCCCACCCAGCAGCCCGCCCTGCGCGTCGCCCACCGCGAACACCACCTCGTCCACCAGATCGGCCCGCAGTGCACGCGCCGTCTGTGCGCTGAGCGGCAGCACGGGCCGGCCGTCCCGTTCCTCGAGGATCTGGCCCAGCGCCACGGCGGTGTCGGTCAGCGCGCGGTCCAGGCTGTCCATGGCTGGCTGCACGGCCAGCAGGTAGAGCACGGCCGTGGCCAGCGGCACCAGCAGCACCAGCGGCAGCACCAGCCAGGCCAGCAGCGTGCGGCGCAGGCTGGGCGCCGGGCCGGGCGCTGCACCTGGCGCGGGCACCTCAGAGGCCATCGGCACCTGCGGACTCGAGCAGGTAGCCCAGGCCGCGCACGGTGCGCAGCCGCACGCCGCCCGGCTCGATCTTGGCGCGCAGGCGCGACATCTGCAGTTCCAGCGCGTTGTCGGACGTGGCAGCCCACCCCGGCACCAGGGCCATGAGCTGCTCGCGCGAGACGACCTGGCCGGCGCGCGTCATGAGGTACTGCAGCAGCGTGGCCTCGCGTGCGCTGAGCGGCACGGGCTGCTCGCCCACAGCGGCGCGCATGCCCTGGGGGTCGAAACGCAGGGCCGCCAGCGCCAGCCGGCCTTCGCGGCGGTTCTCGTGCCGGCGCACCAGGGCCCGCAGCCGCGCGACCAGCTCGGCCGGCGCGAACGGCTTGCACATGTAGTCGTCGGCGCCGCACTCCAGGCCGGCCACGCGGTCTTCCACGCTGTCGCGCGCGGTCAGCACCAGCACCGGCAGCAGCGAGCCGCCGTCGCGCACGCGGCGCAGCGTTTCCAGGCCGTCGATGCCGGGCAGGCCCAGGTCCAGCACCAGGAGGTCGTAGGCATCCTGCGCCAGCGAGCGCGGCACCGGCTCGCCGCGGTCGCTCACGTCCACGCGCCAGCCCTGGGCCCGCAGCGCCCCGGCGACCGAGGCGGCCAGGGCTTCATCGTCTTCAACGAGCAGGATGTGCATGGCAGAGGAGCGTGCGCGGAGCGGTGCATTGTGCCCGCGCCCCGGCGGCCGAGCGGCCTGACGCATGGCGGCGACAGCCGGCGTGCCGACCAGCGTCGCAAGGCGACGCAGCCCTGTAACATCACATGTGGCCCCACGACAACACTTCAGCCCCATGCCTGATGCGCCGCCGGACCGCGGTGCCGACCCATGAGCGAACTGCAGCCGACCGCACCCGCCCCCCGCACCGACCCGGCCGTGGTGCAGCGCCGCCACTACGTCACGCTGCTGTTCTCCGACCTGTCCCGCTCGACCGAGCTGGCCGGCGCCATGGAGGCCGAGCAGTACGCGGCCCTGTTGTCGATGCTGCGCATCGCCTACCAGGAGACCGTGCCGCGCTGGGGCGGCAGCATCGTGCGCGTGCAGGGCGACGGCCTGCTGGCGATGTTCGGCCACCCGGTGCCGCACGAGGAAGCCGGGCGCCGTGCGGTCGAGGCCGCGCTGGCGCTGCACCGGGCCGTCGGCCGGCTGGCGCCGCGGCTGCCGGCGGGCTTCGCGTTGCAACTGCACACCGGCATCCATGCCGGGCTGGTGCTGATCGGCGATGGCGACATCGAGCGGGGCCGCTTCGAGCTGATGGGGACCGTGCCCAACATCGCGGCCCGCCTGTCCGACGCCGCCGGCCCGCACGAGATCGTGGTCAGCGACGAGACCCTGGGGCCGGCGCGGCGCTTCTTCGGCGCCGGCGCGCCCAGCATGCTCACAGTCAAGGGCCGCGACGCGCCCATCCTGGTCTACCGCATCGGCGCCCAGGCCGAGACCCTGGCCGGTGTGCAGGCGCGCAGCCGCAAGCAGGCGCCGCTGGTCGGCCGCCAGCCGGAGTTCGAACGGCTGGCCCAGGCGCTCGACGCGGCCTGTGCCGGCATGCCGGCCGGCATCGAGGTGGCCGGCCCCCCCGGCATCGGCAAGACGCGGCTGGTGGAGGAGTTCCTGCACCACGCGCACCAGCGTGACTGCCGCGTGCTGCGCGGTAGCTGCGACAGCGGCCTCGGCGCCGCGCCGCTGCAGCCGTTTCGCCAGATGATGCAGTCGCTCGGCACGGCCGAGCTGCCGGCGCGGCCACACGCCTTCACGGCCGCCTTCGAGCGGCTGGCGGCCGAGCAGCCGCTGGTGCTGTTCATCGACGACTGGCAATGGGCGGACGACGCCTCGCACCAGGTCCTGGCCAGCATCCAGCGCTTTGCCGGGCTGCGCCTGCTGGTGGTGCTGACACGGCGCATGGTCGGCAGCACGTCCTCGCCGGCCGCACCGGGCTTCGAGACCATCACGCTGGCGCCGCTGCAGCAGGCCACGGCGGCCGCGGCGGTGGCCGCCTACCTGCCCGGTGCCGATCCCTTCGTGGTGGCGCAGATCTGCGCCCGCGCGGGCGGCAACCCGCTGTTCATCGAGGAGCTGTGCCACAGCGCCGCCCATGGCGACAGTGGCCGGCTGGCACCGCCGCCCAACCCGGCCGGCTGGATCAACCAGCTCATCGAATCGCGCGTGCACGGGCTGGCCGCGCCGCTGGTGGACATGCTGCGCACCGCCGCAGTCATCGGCAACACGGTGCCGGCCTGGCTGCTGGCGCGCATCACCGGCCAGGCGCACGATGGCCCGCTGCTGCGCGAGCTGGCCGAGCACGACTTCCTGTTTCCCGGCGAGCACGCCGGCACGCTGCGCTTCAAGCACGGCGTCACGCGCGACGTGGTGTACGCCTCGGTCGGCCTGCTGCAGCGCCAGTGGCTGCACCTGCGCATCGCCGTGGCGCTCCTGCAGCACAGCCAGGCCGGCGGGACCGAGGATGCCGAGGCGCTGGCCCTGCACTTCGGCGCCGGTGGCGATCCGGCGCTGGAGGCGCACTATGCCGAGATGGCCGGCGACCGCGCACTGGCCGTCTCGGCGCTGGACCGCGCACGCGCGCACTTCCACGCCGCCCTGGCTGCGCTGGAGCGCGGCGAGCTGGCAGGCGAGCGCGCACTGCGCTGGGTCGACATCGTCGAGCGGCTGGCCATGGTCTGCATGTTCGACCCCGAGCGCGGCCAGATCGCCCTGGCCGAACGCGCCGTGCTGCTGGCGCAGCGCCACGGCGACCTCGGCCGCGTGGCACGCGCACGCCACTGGCTGGGCTGCGTGCACTACGCGCTGGGCGAGCCGCGCCAGGCCATCGGCCACGGCGAGCAGGCCCTGCGCGAAGCCGAGGCGGCCGGCGATGCGCCGCTCGCCACCCAGGTCGTGGCATCGCTCGGCGAAGCCCATACGGCAGCCGGGCGCTACCAGCGTGCGGTGCGGCTGCTGGACCGCGCCATCGAAGTCAAGCGCAGCCACCGCAGCGGCCGGCGCACCAACGTGGGCCTGGCCTACTCCCTGGTCTGCCGCGGCGTGGTGCTGGGCGACCAGGGCCGCTTTGGCGCGGCGGCCGAATGCTTCGACCAGGCCCAGGACTGCATCGTCGGCCTGACGCACCAGATCGGCACCAGCATCGAGGGCTGGCGCGCTGCCGTGCTGCTGTGGCAGGGCCGCTGGGACGCCGCACGCCAGGCGGCTGCGGCATCGGCCCGCATTGCCGAGGCCACGCGCTCCGTGTGGCAGCTGTCCGTGGCACGCGCCATCGGCGGCTATGCCGACTGGATGCTGCAGCGGGACCCGGCGGCGGTCGAGGGCCTGGTCGCCGTGACGGACTGGGTGCTGCCGCGCGACAGTGGCCTGTTTCGCTCGCTCAACCATGGCTGGCTGGCCGACAGCCTGCAGGCGCTGGGCCGGCCCGCGGAAGCACGCCGGCACGCCCTGCTGGCGCTGCAGCGCGGCCGCCGCGAGGACCGCATCGGCCTGGCCATGGCGGCCCGCGCGATGGCGCGGGCCGCCCATGCCAGGGGCGATGGCGTCGCCGCCCAGCGCCAGCTGGCCTTCGCCCACAGGGTGG
>CAJYRH010000400.1 GCA_913776795.1 uncultured Pseudorhodoferax sp.
GCCACCGAGATGCCGCGCTGCTTTTCGATCTCCATCCAGTCGGAGGTGGCATGGCGGCTGGCCTTGCGGGCCTTCACCGACCCGGCGATCTGGATTGCGCCGGAGAACAGCAGCAGCTTTTCGGTCAGCGTCGTTTTGCCCGCGTCGGGGTGGGAAATGATGGCGAAGGTGCGGCGACGCCGGGTTTCGGAGGCGAAGGACAAAGCGCGGTTCCAGGTGAGGGGGCGGCGCGGCGGGGCGCGCGGCCGGGAAAACCGCCATTTTCGGGCAAACCCGGATCAGCGCGGGCAGCGGCCGTCGACGGGCGTGGAACCGTCGCGGCATTCGGTCAGGATGGGCGCGCTGCTGCGGGGCGCAGCGTCGCCCTGGAGATAGACGATCTTCCTGCTGCCCATGGCGCAGCTGCCGACCACCCGGCCTGGCGCGTTCTGCGCCGCGTCCACCACGGTGACCACGGGGTTGGCGATGCCGCCCGCGCGGATGCGCGCCTCGATGGCGCCGCGGATGGCTTCACAGTTGTCGGTGGCGTGGGCGCTGCCCAGGGTGGCGGCCAGCAGGCAAAGCAGGGGGATCGGCCGGGCGTTCATCGGAGCGAGTGTCGCAGCTGCAAGAATGCCCCGGTGACAAAAGTTCCGACGCTGCGTGCGGGGGCCTTGCCCTGGATGCTGGCCGCGGTCGCGGCCTGCACACCGGTGCGTGCGCCCGTGGTGGCCTACACCTGCGAGGGTGGCGTGCGGCTGGAGGTGCGCTTCGAGCGCGACCATGCCCTGGTGGTCCTGCCGGGCGGCGGCGAGGCCCGGCTGCCGCAGCAGATCAGCGGATCGGGCTTCTGGTATGCGGGCGCCGGCCACCAGCTGCGCGGCAAGGGCGGTGCCCTGCAGTGGACCGTGGGCGAGGCGGCTCCGTTGGCCTGCCTGGTGGTCGGTCCCCGGGGCCCCTGATCAGATCAGGTTGCGCATGGCCTGCGCGGTCTCGCGCAGCAGGGGCAGAACGCGCGCGACCGCATCGTCGCTGCTCTCGTGGCCCATGGGCATGGTGATGTTGAGCGCGCCCACGACGGCGCCATTGCGGTCGCGCAGCGGCACGGCGACGCCGCGCGAGTTCAGGTCCAGCTGCTGCTCCGACAGCGACCAGTCCTGGGCCCGGATGCGCGCGAATTCCAACCGCAGCCGGTCCTTGCTGGCGATGGTGTGCGACGTGAAGACGCGCAATTCATGCGTCTGTAGCCAGTGTTCGACCTGGTCTTGCGGCCGCAGCGCCAGCATCAGCGTGCCTGACGCCGTGAGCTGCGCTGGCACCCGCGCTCCGAGCACGTAGCCGGTGTTCATGCTGCGGTTGGGGCCGTTGCGCGCGATGTAGACCACGTCGTCGCCGTCCAGAACGGCCAGGTAGGCGGTCTCGTGCGTGCCCATGGCCACGCGCTGCAGGAAGGGCTGGACCACCCGCGGCAGCCGCGCCGACTCCAGGTAGGACTGGCCCAGCCGCAGCACGCGCGGCGTGAGCCAGAACAGCTTGCCATCCCCGGCCACGTAGCCCAGGTGCTGCAGCGTGAGCAGGTAGCGCCGCGCCGCGGTGCGCGTCATGCCCGTGCGCTGGCCGATCTCGCTGGCCGTCATGCGCGGGTGGGCGTCGTCGAATGCCTCGATCAGGTTGAGGCCACGGTCCAGGCCGGCGATCCAGTCGCGCCGCTGCAGGCCTGCCGGAACTTCGGCGGTGGAATCGTTCATCGGTGGAAACCCCTAATGCGTTCGATAAACGCGCATATGTGGTCGATTATCGAACAAACGAGCGGGTTCGACACTGTCCGATGTGCCAGCGTCGTCATTAGAGTCCAGCTGACCGCACCCGGTCGTGCGATTGTCGAACGACTTTTTGTTCCACCAGGAGACATTGCCCATGAGCACCGCAACCGCTGCGCACGAGCCGCAGGGCCGGCACCAATCCAGGAAGGCTGCAGCGAGCGGCTGGATCGGGTCCGCGCTGGAGTACTACGACTTTTTCATCTACGCCACCGCCGCGGCGCTGGTCTTTCCGCAGATCTTCTTCCCCAAAGGCGATCCCGGCATCGCCATCATCGCCTCGCTGGCCACCTATGGGGTGGGCTACGTGGCGCGCCCCCTCGGTGCCTTCGTGCTGGGCCACATCGGTGACACGCACGGCCGGAAGAAGGTGCTGGTCTGGTGCATGTTCCTGATGGGCTTTTCGACCATCGCCGTCGGGCTCTTGCCGACCTACGAACAGATCGGCCTGTGGGCGCCGTTCCTGCTGGTGGTCTGCCGCCTGATCCAGGGCTTCGCCGTGGCCGGCGAGATCTCGGGCGCCAGCTCGATGATCCTGGAGCACGCACCCTTCGGCCGCCGCGGCTTCTTCGCCAGCTTCACGCTGCAGGGCGTGCAGGCCGGCCAGATCCTGGCCGCTGCCGTATTCCTGCCGCTGGCGCACTACATGCCCGAGGCCTCGTTCAACACCTGGGGCTGGCGCATCCCGTTCCTGCTGTCCTTCATCGTGATCGTGGCTGGCTGGATCATCCGCCGCGAGGTGGACGAGACGCCGGCCTTCACCGACAAGGCCGAGCAGAAGCAGCGTGCGCGCTCGCCCATCGTCGACGCCTTCAAGTACAGCTGGCGCGACATGCTGCGCGTGGTGCTGATGGCGCTGATGAACCTCATCCCGGTGGTGGCCACCATCTTCGGCGCCGCCTATGCGGTCCAGCCGGCCTACGGCGTTAACTTCGCCAAGGACGTGTACCTGTGGATTCCCGTGATGGGCAACATCCTGGCGGTGCTCGTGATCCCCTTGGTCGGCAACCTGTCGGACAGGATCGGCCGCAAGCCGCCGCTGATCGTGGGCTCGCTGCTGGCCGGCCTGCTGGCCTTCGGCTACCTGTACGCCATCAGCATCCACAACGTTACTTTGGCCATCGCCATGTCGCTGCTGATGTGGGGCGTGGTCTACCAGGGTTACAACGCTGTGTTTCCGAGCTTCTACCCCGAGCTGTTCCCCACCCGCACCCGGGTGTCGGCCATGGCGATCTCGCAGAACGTGGGCACGGCCATCACCGCCATGCTGCCGGCGCTGTTCACCGTCGTGGCCCCGCCCGGCGCGCAGAAAATCTGGCTGACGGTGGGCGCGATCGCCTTCGGCATCACCGTCATCGCGGCACTCGCCGCCGCCAGCGCCCGCGAGACCTACCGCATCCACATGCAGGACCTGGGACAGCCCGACGCCGAGCCCGTGCCGCTGGCCGACTACCAGCGCCAGCGCGCAGCGGCCGTGGCACAGGGCCGCGCCAGCGCCTGATGCATCGGACAATGGCCTACCCGTCCTCGAACGCACTCCACACACCATGATCTCCGGCAAGACCACGCTGATCGCCCACCTGGGCTACCCCACGGCCACCTTCAAGGCGCCCATGATCTACAACCCCTGGTTCGAGCAGCAGGGCATCGATGCGGCGGTCGTGCCCATGGGTGTGCTGCCCGAGGACTACGCGGTTTCGCTGCGCCAGATCATGCGTTTCTCCAACCTGCGCGGCGCGCTGGTCACGATGCCGCACAAGGTCGTCACGTTGGACCTCGTGGACGAGGCCACGCCCACGGCGCGCATCGCCGGCGCCTGCAACGCCATCCTGAAGCGGCCAGACGGCAGTCTGCTGGGCGACATGTTCGACGGCGCCGGTTTCGTGCGCGGCGTGCAGCGCAAGGGCCGCAGCCTGGAAGGGGCGCGCGTGCTGGTCTCTGGCGCGGGCGGCGTGGGCTCGGCCATCGCGGCCTCCATCGCCCAGGCCGGCGCGGCCGAGCTGGCGCTGTTCGATGCGCGCGCCGAGTCGGCCGAGGGCCTGGCCGCGCGGCTGCGCCAGCACTACCCCAGCCTCATGGTGCACACGGGCAGCAAGGACCCGGCCGGCTTCGACATCGTCGTCAACGCCACGCCGCTGGGCATGCAGGGAGGCGATCCACTGCCCTTCGACATCGACCGCATCGCACCGACCGCATTCGTCGGCGAGGTCGTGATGAAGAGCGAGTACACGCCGCTGCTGCGCGCCGCGATGGACAAGGGCTGTGCCGTGCAGGTCGGCACCGACATGCTGTTCGAGCAGATCCCGGCCTACCTGGAGTTCTTCGGCTTCGGCACCACCACGGCCGAGGCGCTGCGCGCGGTGGCCCGGCTGCAGTACTGAGTGCCGCGGCGATGAGCCTCTTCGAGGGCTATCTCTCCACTCCCGAGGCCGTGGCCGCGTTCAGCGGCCAGGGCGTGGTGGCGGCGATGCTGCGCTTCGAGGCGGCGCTGGCCCAGGCCCAGGCCGACGAGGGCCTGATCCCGGCGGCGGCGGCACGTTCCATCGTGGGCAGCTGCCGGGTCGAGCTGTTCGACGTCGACAAGATCGTGCGCGACAGCGGCCGTGCGGGCAGCGTGGCGATCCCGCTCGTCAAGGCGCTGCGCGAGGCCGTGGGCCTGTTCAATGCCGATGCCGTGGCCTGGACGCACTTCGGCAGCAGCAGCCAGGACGTGATCGACACCGCGTTGGTCCTGGTCACGCGCGATGCGCTGGCGCTGGTCGACGCCGACCTGCAGCGCTGTACCGCCGCGCTGCTGGCACTGGCGGAGCAGCATGCCGCGACGCCCATGCTGGCGCGCACGCTGATGCAGCCGGCCTCCGTCACGAGCCTGGGATTCAAGTGCGCAGACTGGGCTGCGCCGCTGGTGCGTGGCCGCCAGCGGCTGCAGCGGGCAGCTGCCCACGCGCTGCAGCTGCAGCTGGGTGGCGCCGTCGGCACGCTGGCGCAGATGTGCACGGACCCAGCGCGCGCCGCGGCCGTGCGCGCCCGCGTGGCCGTGGCCCTGGGCCTGCGCGACGGTGGCAGTGCCTGGCATGCACAGCGCGACGAGTGGGTGGCGCTCGCCTGCGCGCTGGGTCTCGTGGCCGGCAGCGTGGGCAAGCTGGCGGCCGACCTGGCACTGCTGGGCCAGCACGAGGTCGGCGAACTCATGGAGCCGGCCGAGACCGGGCGCGGCATCTCCACCGTGATGCCGTACAAGCGCAATCCGGTGGCGTCCATGGTGGCTTTGTCGGCCGCCCAGCGCGTGCCGCAGCGTGTGGCGGCGCTGCTGGCCGGCATGGTGCAGGAGCACGAGCGCGCCCTCGGTGCCTGGCAGGCTGAACAGGCAGAGTGGTCCTCGCTGTGGATGGCCGCACTGGGCAGCCTGCGCGCACTGGCCACGGCCCTGCCGGGCCTGCGCGTGGACGCGGCGCGCATGCAGGCCAACATCGACAGCGCCTGCGCCGCACTGCCGGCAGAGACCGTTCGGGAGTGGTTCGCGCCGGCATTGGTGGGCGCGGCAGCCGCGCAGGCGCACGCGCGCGTGGCCGAACTCAGGCGCGCGGCTGGCTGAACCAGGCCTCGAACTGCGCAGCCGGCATGGCCTGGGCGAACAGGTAGCCCTGGCCGTAGTCGCAGCCGGCCTCGTGCAGCAGCTCGCGCTGCGCCGCCGTCTCCACGCCTTCGGCGATGACGGCAATGCCCAGCTGGTGCGCCATGACGATCATGGCCTTGCACAGCGCCAGGTCGTTCGAGCCTGCGGCCAGCCCGGCCACGAAGGATTTGTCGATCTTGATGAAGTCGATGTCGTAGCGCTGCAGGTAGGCCAGCGAGGAGTAGCCGGTACCGAAGTCGTCCAGCGACACGCCGATGCCGGCGCCGCGCAGGGCCAGCAGATGGTCGGCCACATTGGCGCTCGGATCGAGCAGAAGGCTTTCGGTGATCTCCACCGTCAGCGCATGGCGCGGCAGCCGCAGCGCCGCCAGTTCGCGCAACCATTGCGCACGGTCTTCGTCGGCCCGGTGGAACTGTACGGGCGACTTGTTCACGCTGATCTGGAAGCGTGGATCGAGCCGTGCGCGCCACAGCTGGGTCTGGCGTGCGGCTTCGCGGAACACCCATTCGCCGATCTGGATGATCATGCCGTTGGACTCGGCGATCGGCACGAAGTCCACGGGTGCCATGCGCCCGCGACGCGGGTGGTGCCAGCGCAGCAGCGCCTCGGCCATGTGCACGTCGCCGCTGGCCAGCGCCACGATCGGCTGGTATTCCACGCTGAACTGGCGTGCCGGCAGCGCGCCGTGCAGGTCGTTGGCAACGCGCGCGCGCAGCTGCGCGCCCTCCTGCAGCGCCGGCGTGAAGTAGCCGAAACGGTTGCGCCCGCCGTCCTTGGCCACGTACAGCGCCTGGTCGGCCTGGCGCAGCAGGTCGTCCACGCTCTGGCCGTCGCCCGGGTAGAACGTGATGCCGATGCTGGCGGTCACGAAAGCCACCTCGTCGTCGAAATGGAAGGCACGCGCCATCTCGCGCAAGATGGCTTGCACGATGCGCTCGACCTCCCGTGCGTCGTGTAGTTCAGGCAGCACCACGGTGAACTCGTCACCGCCCATGCGCGCCACGGTGTCGGAGGCGCGCACGCAGCGGCCGAGCCGGTTGGCGGCTTCCACCAGCAGCCGGTCGCCGCCTTGGTGGCCCAGCGTGTCGTTCACGGCCTTGAAGTGGTCCAGGTCGATGAACAGGAGGGCCAGCTGCAGCCGCTCGCGGTCGCAGCGCAGCATGTGCTGGCCGAGGCGGTCGCGCAGCATGCGGCGGTTGGGCAGGCCGGTCAGCGCATCGAAGTTGGCCTGGTGCCAGATCAGTGCCTCGGCCTCCTTGCGCTGCGTGATGTCCGTGTGCGTGCCCACCATGCGCAAGGCGCGGCCCTGGGCGTCGCGGCTGATCACCATGCCGCGGGTGAGGATCCATTTCCAGCTGCCGTCCGCGCACAGCACGCGGTGCTCGTTCACGTAACTCGGGGCGTGGCCGTCGAGGTGGGCCTGGCGGTCGCGCAGCATCTGGGTCTTGTCGTCCGGATGGGTGCGCAAGTCCATGCCCTGCGGCGACAGGCGCTCGTCGTGGTGGGTGAAGCCGTACATCTCCATGCAGCGGCGCGACATCTGGACCACGTGGTCGGCCAGGTTCCAGTCCCAGACGCCGTCGCCCGTGCTTTCGAGGGCCAGCTTCCAGATCTCGTCATGGCGGCGCAGATGGGCCTCGGCGCGCACGCGCTCGGTGATGTCCTCCACCGTGCCCTCGTAGAACTGGATGGCGCCCGTGGCATCCCGCACCACGTGGGCGTTCTCGCTGACCCAGATGCGTTCACCGGTGCTGTGGCGGTAGACCTCGGAAATGAAGCCGCGCACATAGCCCTGTGCTTCGAGCAGCGCGCGGAAGGCGGCGCGCCGGGCAGGGTCCACGTACCAGTCGCGGCCGATGTCCTGCATGGCCGCCAGCAGCTCTTCCTCGCGCGTGTACCCATTCAGGCGCACCTGCGCCGGATTGGCGCGGATTTGCCGCCCGTCTGGCGAAGAGCGGTAGGCGCCGATCGGCAGAAAGTCGAACAGCGTCGAAAAGTCGGCGGCCTGTGCCGCCCTGGCGGCGGGCGCCAGTGGGCTGGTGGGGTCGTCGGGTTCCATGCGCGGCGTATTGTTCCGACGAATTGCGCAAATGTGCACAAACGTCCGTGCACTTTCGCACGGTATGGGACCGTGCGTGCGTCAGGGCGGGGCACGGCGGCGCAGTGCGACGCAGCCGGCCAGAGCCACCAGGACCAGCAGCAGAGGAAAGCCGAGCCCGGGGGAGTGGTCCAGCAGCCAGCCGGAGGCCGCCGACGCGCTACAGCTTCCCAACGTGTACGACAGGACCAGAACGGCTGTGCTGTTGACCAGGGTGATGCCTTGTTCGCGTGCGCCGATGTCGATCATGGCCAGGGTGTAGAGGCTGCCGGCCGCTCCGCCCCAGAGGAAGGCCAGCGGCCAGGCCAGCCAGCCGAACTGCGCGACGAAGGGGACGGCACAGGTCGCCGCCAGCGTGGTGGCGGCCAATGCGCGCATGAGCCGGCGCCGGCCCTGCGCCGGATCGGCAAAGCGGTCGGCCAGTACGCCGACAGGCAGCATCAGCAGTGCGCTGCCGAGGCCGCTGGCGGAGACCAGCAATGCCGCTGCGGCAGCGGAGAGGCCCAGGCTCAGGCCATACAAAGGCAGCACCGAGGTGATGCCGGCCTCGAAGAACCCGCCCACGAAGCCTGCCAGCAGGATGACCGGATGTGCCTGCAGCGCGGCCCAGACACCGCGCAGGCCCACGTGGGCCTCGTGTGCGTCACCGGCCGGTGGCACGCGCGGGATCAGCAGGCTGACCAACAGGCCTGCCGCCATGCAGCCGACGGCGACCCAGGGCGCAGCGGGCGCGTCGGCACCGACCCACGCCAGCAAAGCCGGGCCGATCACGAAGGTGGCGCCCACCATGGTCTCGAACAGGCCGACGTTGCGCCCGCGCGTCTGCACGGTCGA
>CAJYRH010000401.1 GCA_913776795.1 uncultured Pseudorhodoferax sp.
CGTAGCCGGCCGCGCGGATGGCGGCCACGCCGGGCAGGTTCTGCGAGGCCATGGTGACCACGAACAGCGCTACACCGCCGCCGTGAGCTGCGGCCTGATCTACGTGCTGATCGGCATCTTCGGCGCCACCGTCACAGGCCTGCTGACGGCCTTTCCGCGCGAGCTGGTGGCGGCCATCGCCGGCCTGGCGTTGCTGGGCACCATCGGCAACGGCCTGGCCGTGGCGCTGGCCGACGAGCGCCACCGCGAGGCGGCGCTGATCACCTTCCTGGTCACGCTGTCGGGCGTGGCAATTGCCGGCATCGGCTCGGCCTTTTGGGGCGTGGTGGCCGGTGCCGTCGCGCTGTTTGTGCAACAGTACGGCGCTTCCAGAAAGACCGCCCCATGAACATCCTCTTCGTCATCGACCCGCTGGACAGCTTCAAGATCTACAAGGACACCACGTTCTCGATGATGCGCGAAGCCCAGCGCCGCGGCCACCGCATCTGGTCCTGCGAGCCACGCCACATCGGCTGGCGCACCGGCGGCAAGGTGCAGGCGCCGGTGCAGGCCATCACGCTGACGGGCGATGCCGACACCTGGTACCGCGTTGACGAGACGCCTGTGCGCGCATTGGCAGAGTTCGACGCGGTGCTCATGCGCAAGGACCCGCCCTTCGACAGTGAGTTCTTCTACGCCACGCACCTCCTGGAGCAGGCCGAGCGCGAAGGCGCCCGCGTTTTCAACAAGCCGGCCGCGCTGCGCGACCACCCCGAGAAGCTGGCCATCATGGAGTTCGCGCAGTTCACCAGCCCCACGCTGGTCACGCGCAGCGCGGCCGCGGTGCGCGCCTTCCACGCCGAGCACCAGGACATCATCCTGAAGCCCCTGGACGGCATGGGCGGCATGGGCATCTTCCGCGTCAAGGCCGACGGGCTAAACCTGGGCTCCATCGTCGAGACGCTGAACAAGGACGGCGCCGAGACCATCATGGTCCAGCGCTTCGTGCCCGAGATCGTGCAGGGCGACAAGCGCATCCTCGTGATCGGCGGCAAGCCCGTGCCGTTCTCGCTCGCGCGCATCCCGCAGGGCAGCGAGGTGCGCGGCAACCTGGCGGCCGGCGGCAAGGGCGTGGCGCAACCGCTGTCCGCACGCGACCGCGAGATCGCAGAGACGCTGGGGCCGGTGCTGGCGGCGCGCGGCCTGCTGCTGGTGGGGCTGGATGCGATCGGCGATTGCCTCACGGAAGTGAACGTGACCAGCCCGACCTGCTTCCAGGAGATCAGCGATCAGACCGGCTTCGACGTGCCGGCGATGTTCATCGACGCGCTGGAGGCGGCGCTGGCGGGTTGACCACGGCTCGGGGCCATCGCTCTGGCGCTGGTGGCGCGCCGCCCTGATCAGCACCTGGCGCGCACCCACGGTCTCGAACAGCGCGACGAGACCGGTCGTGCCCCATGGGATCCAGCCGCGACTTTGGCCCGCAACGCGGTTTCGACCAGCGCCGCCAGGGTCTCGCCCTCGCCCAGAAACTGTTCGAGTTCGTTGCGCAACCGCGGCTCGATGCGGGCGGGCCGATGGTGGGGGTCTTCATCAGAATTTGTATTTCTGTTGCGGTACACACGCCACCCTGGCGTGCGGCCAAGGCCTGCCACGGTATGGCGCAGCACCTGGACCAAGGCCGCCATGCCCGCGTCTTCCCTTTCACCCCTGCGTAGATTTGCACCAGCCGTCATGCGGCCGGCACGCCGGTATCGGTACCGCAGCGTTCAGCTGCTGGCGCGTTCGACGATGGAAAAGCCGATGTCGACCACTGGCGCCGCCGGCGCCTGGCCCTCTGCACGAGCAACCACCATTTCGGCCGCCATGCGGCCGATGCGTGTGCCGTCGATGCGCACGGTGGTCAGCGGCGGCGCGGCGTCGGCCGCCACGCTCTGGTCGCCCATGCCGACGATGGCCAGCTGCCCCGGTACGGCGATGCCGCGCTCGCGCGCCTCGATGGACGCGCCCAGCGCCAACATGTCTGAACTGCAAAAGACGGCCGTGACGCCGGGGGCCCGCTCCACCAGCTCGGCCAGCCCTGCGCGGCCGGCGCCCATGGTGCTGGGCGCGGGCATGAACGCCGCCTGCGCGGTTTGCATGCCCAGCGCCCGGGCCCGTTCAGTGAAGGCCGCCACGCGCGTGAGCGCGCGCGCGTCGCCCGCGCTGACCATCGCCACATGGCGGTGGCCGCGCGCGTGCAGGTAGTCGACCACGGCCGCGCCGATGGCAGGGTGCGAGAAGCCCACCAGCATGTCGATCGGCGTGGGCGTGAACTCCCACGTCTCGACCACGGGGATGCCGCTGGCGCGCAGCACGCGCCGCCCTTCCTCGGATCGCACCACCCCGGTGACGACCACGCCGTCGGGCCGGCGCTGCACGATGGCGCGCAGCAGTTCGTCCTCGCGCGTGGCGTCGTAGCCGCTCTGGCCGATCATGAGCTGGTAGCCACGCTCGTGCAGCGCAAGATCGAGCGCCTCCACCATCTCCTGGAACACCGGCCCCACCATGGTGGGCAGCAGCGCGGCCACCAGCCGCGCGCGCGCGCTGCGCAGGCCGCTGGCCATCGCGTTGGGCACGAAGTTCGTGCGGCGCACGGCCTCGCGCACCCGCTCGAGCGTGTCGGGCGAGACCTTCTGCGGCGTGTTCAGCGCGCGCGAGACGGTCATGGCGGAGACGCCGGCGATGCGGGCGACGTCCTGGATCGTGAAGGGCTTGGCCGCTGGATTCACAGCTCTGCGGTGGTGCTTGGAATGGGTGGCATTGTGACAAGCCGCGGCCGCTGGGCGCCGCCCCACTGGCGGGTGCTGCCCGGCGTCCGCTGCATGGCAGCGGCCGGCGGAGCCGCCCGCGGCGTGCCGTCGCGCGCCCTGCCCATCCCACAGCGGCGGAGCCACTGCTGCCAATGGTGCGTTGCCACGGCTCGGGCCGGGCATTCGCCTGGTTCACGTCGCTGGCGCCGTTGCGCGGGCGCCAGAACACGGCGTTGACGGCACCGGCCACGCCGCACACGGGCGGCTCGCCTGGGTGCTGCCGCCGTTCGTCGCAGACCTGTGGCCTGGCTGCGGCTGTACCGCTGGCGGTGGTGCGACCCGACGGCGCAGCACAGGCGAAACCCTGTGCGCTGGAGGCCACGCTGCAGGCATCCGTGCATTGGCAGCCATGGGCCGAACCGGCACACTCGGCGCGCTACCTCCACGATGCCATGACCGCTTTCGCCTTCCTTTCCAACACGAGCTTTCTCAAGGTCCCCGTCAACGACACGCGCCGCCCGTTCGCCATCGCCGGCGTGGCCTGGGACGGCTGCGTCACCAACCGCCCCGGCGCGCGCTTCGGGCCACGCGCGATCCGCGAGGCCAGCCACATGCTCTGCGACGGCACGCACCCGCTGTTCGACGTCTCGCCCGAGTCCGCCCTGACCGACGTCGGCGACCTGCCGCTGCCCAACACCAGCCTCAAGGAGATGCGCGCCGCGATGGCGCCGCTGGTGCGCACGCTGATCGCGCACTACCACATGGCCTGGCTGGGTGGCGACCACTCGATCACGCTGGCTTTGCTGCGCACCTACCGCCAGCACTTCGGCCGGCCGCTGGCGGTGGTGCATTTCGACGCGCATTGCGACACCTGGAAGGACCATTTCGGCGAACCCAGCGGGCACGGCACCTGGGTGTACGAGGCCATCCGCGAAGGGCTCGTGGTGAAGGAGTGCTTCGTGCAGTTCGGCATCCGCTCGGCCGGCGAGCGCGCGGCGCGCGACTACGTGCGCGACCAGGGCGGCATCATCCACACGGCACGCGCGCTGCGCGGACTCGAAAGCCCGGCACAGGTACAGCCTCTGGTGGCCGAGCTGCGCGAGCGGCTGGCCGCGCACGGCAACCCGCCCCTGTACCTGAGCCTGGACATCGACTGCCTGGACCCGGCCTTCGCCCCGGGCACCGGCACGCCCGAGCCCGGCGGCATGACCACCAACCAGGTGCTGAGCCTGCTGGAGGAGATGGCGGACCTGCCCTTCGTGGGCATGGACTGCGTGGAGGTGTCGCCTCCCTACGACCACGCCGACGTAACCAGCTACGCGGCAGCGCAGTTCGTCTGGACTTACCTCAGCGCGCGCCTGGCGCACCAGCCACGTTGAACAGCCTCAAAACGCCGTCGCGTAGCGCTCGAACTCCCAGGCGCTGACGTGGCGCGCGTAGGCGGTCCACTCGGCACGCTTGAGCCGCACGAACTCGCCGTGCGCCGCCGTGCCCAGGGCCTGCGCCAGCACGCTGTCGCGCTCGAGCGCCTCGATGGCTTCGCCCAGGCTTTGCGGCAGCACTGCAATGCCTTCGGCGCGGATGCGCTGCAGGGGCCAGTCGAACAGGTCGTCGGGCCGCGCCGGACCCGGGTCGAGGTGGCGGTCCACGCCGTCCAGTCCAGCCGCAATCAGGCCCGCCGCGGCCAGGTAGGGATTGGCGGCGGCATCGGGCAGGCGCCACTCGAATCGGCCGCGCAGCGTGCGCACCAGCGCCGTGCGGTTGTTGAAGCCGTGGGCCACGTAGGCCGGCGCCCAGCTCGTGCCCGACAACGATTCGCCGACCACCAGCCGCTTGTACGAGTTGACCGTGGGCGCGGCCAGCGCGCACAGCGCAGCGCTGCGGCCCAGCACGCCGGCGATGAAGGACTGGCCCAGCTCGGAAAGATCGGCGTGGTCGTCGGCGAACAGGTTCTCCTCGCCCTTCCACAGCGACACGTGGAAATGCAGGCCGCTGCCGGGCTGGTTGGCGAAGGGCTTGGGCATCATCGAGAAGCTCGCGCCATGCCGCTCGGCCAGCGTATGCGCCGCCATCTTGAACAGCATGAGCCGGTCGGACGTGGTCAGCACGTCTGCATGGCTGAAGTTGACCTCGAACTGGCCGTGGGCGTCCTCGTGGTCGGTCTGCAGCACTTCCATGCCGGCTTCGGCCAGGGCCTGGTTCAGCGCATCGAGGAAACCACCCTGGCGCGCCAGGGCCTTGAGGTCATAGGACGGCTTGTCCGAGCGGTCCAGCGCATCGATGGGTTGCCACTGGCCTGCGGCATCGCGACGCAACAGGAAGAACTCGGGCTCCATGCCGACCTGCAGGGTCCAGCCGCGCGCGGCCAACCTCTCCACCTGACGGCGCAGGATCTGCCGCGGGCAGGCCTCGAAGGGCTGGCCATCGACATGGCCGTCGCAGACCACGCGGGCGTAGCCCGGCATCCACGGCAGCGGCTGTGCCGTGCCCGGGTCGCCGCGGCCGTAGTACTCGGAGCGGGCGCCGCTGCGCGGCAGGCCGGTGCCGACGATGGAGGTGCCGGAGAAGCCGGCACCGCTGCGCAGCAGCGTGCCGAGCTGGGTGAGAGGCACGTACTTGCCGCGCGCCACGCCCAGCAGGTCGGTGAACTGCGCGAGCAGCGTGTGGACGCCTTGACGCGCCAGCTGCTCCTGCAGGGCCTGGGCCGTGGTCGGATCAGCCATTGATGCGCAGCCAGGTGGTCTTGAGTTCGGTGTACTTGTCGAAGGCGTGCAGCGACTTGTCGCGGCCATTGCCGGACTGCTTGTAGCCGCCGAAGGGCACGGTGATGTCGTCTTCGTCGTACTGGTTCACGTGCACAGTCCCGGCACGCAGTGCGCGCGCGACGCGGTGGGCACGGTCGATGTGGCTGCTCCATACGCTGGCCTGCAGGCCGTAGGCCGAGTCGTTGGCCAGGGCAATGGCGTGGGCCTCGTCGCGGAAACGGATCACGCTGAGCACGGGGCCGAAGATTTCCTCGCGCGCGATGCGCATTTCGCTGCGCACCTGGTCGAACACCGTGGGCTCGACATAGTAGCCGCCGCTGTCGGTGCGCGCCTGGCGGCCGCCCGCCACGCAGCGTGCGCCTTCCTCCTGGCCCGATGCGATGTAGCCCATCACGGTACGCAGCTGGCCTTCGTCGACCATGGCACCCATCACGGTCGCCTCGTCCAACGGGTCTGCCGGTGCATAGGCAGGCGCATGGCGCGCCACGCGCGCGACGAAGTCATCGGCGATGGCTTCGTGCACCAGCAGCCGGGACGGCGCATTGCACGACTCGCCCTGGTTGAAGTACATGCTGACGGCCGCGGTCTCGGCCGCGCGGTCGAGGTCGTCGAAGTCGGGGAACACGAGGAAGGCCGACTTGCCGCCCAGCTCGTTGTAGACGCGCTTGAGGTTGGACTGGCCTGCGTAGGCCAGCATGCGCCGGCCGACGCGGGTGGAGCCCGTGAAGCCGATGGCATCCACGTCCGGATGCAGCGCCAGCGCCTCGCCGGCCTCGTGGCCGAAGCCCGGCACCACGTTGAAGACGCCGGGCGGCAGCCCGGCTTCGAGTGCGATCTCGGCCATGCGCATGGCAGTGTAGGGCGACTTCTCCGAGGGCTTGAGCACCACGCAGTTGCCGGCCGCCAGGGCGGGCCCCAGCTTCCACGCCGCCATGATCATCGGGTAGTTCCAGGGCACGATGGCCCCGACCACGCCCATGGGCTCGCGCGTGATCAGCGCCAGTGCCGAGTGGCCGGTGGGCGCGATCTCGTCGTAGACCTTGTCGATGGCCTCGGCGTACCAGGCGATGCAGCGCGCCGCGGCTGGCACGTCCACACTGCGGCTGAAGCGGATGGGCTTGCCCATGTCCAGCGTCTCCAGCAGGGCCAGCTCGTCGGTCGCGGCCAGCAGGCCTTCGGCGAACTTCTGCAACACCTTCTTGCGCGCGGCCGGCGGTTGGCGCGACCAGCGGCCGTCGTCGAAGGCCGCGCGCGCGCTGGCCACGGCACGGTCCACGTCGGCCGCCTGGCCCTGGGCCACTTCACCGAGCAGGCGCCCATCCACCGGCGAACGCTTGTCGAAGGTCTGGCCGGTGGCGCTGGCGCAGCGCTGGCCGTCGACCAGCATGCGGCCGTCGGGCCGCAGCGCGCGGGCCCGTTCGTGCCAGGAGGAGAGCGTCATGGAAGAGCCCCGCGCCAGGTCAGAAACTCACGACCACCGAGGTCGCGAGCAGGTGGTTGGACTTCTTGTACTCGCCGCTGCGGACATCCAGGAACACCGGCAGGTTGGCGCGGTCCAGCCGGTACTCGGCCTTCAGCGTGGTGTTGGGATTGAGCAGGTAGCTCAGGCCCGCCGTGAGCGCGTAGCGGTTGGCGCCCTTGTTCGGGTCGCCGAACGGATCGGGGCCGATGCCGTTGCGGTCGTCGAAGGCCGTGTAGCCCAGCAGGCCGCCGCCATTCTTTTTGTTGTTGATGTAGTCGGCGCGCACCGTGCCCTCCACACGCGGCGTGAACTTGTAGGCGGCCAGGCCCGACAGCCCCCACCAACGCGCATCGCGCAGGGCGCCGGTGTCCGGGTCGGGCGTGATCGCAGCCTTGCGCTGCATGCCGACGCTGGCCTGGCCCTGCAGCGTCCAGTCGCCGCGGATGAAGTAGGCATCGAACTCGAACAAGTGCACGGTCGAGTCGCGTTGCGTGATGGGGTTGCCGTCGGCATCCAGTACCAATTCCGTGAGGTTCGGCGCCTTGCCGTGCACACCCGCGAAGCCGAAGCCCGCGTACTCGCCCTTGGCGTAATCGACGCGGTAGGCCAGCACCGGCGCCTTGTTGCCCGAGCCGCGCCGCGTCGCGTTCATGTTCGCGAGCATGGCTTTGTAGATCCACTTGCCGTCGGTGATCTCCATGCCGGCGCCGGTGTAGGCCGTGGGTAGCGTGAAGTCGAACAGCAGGTTGTGCGTGATCAGCTTGTTCTGCGGCGCCGGCAGGTACTCGTAGCCGGACCAGTCGGGCACCTGGCCGGCGATGAACCGGGTCGTGGGACTGTTCAGCGGGATCGAGACCGACGCCTCGTGGATGATGGAGGTGCCGTCGAAGGTCGAGCCCACACCGCGGTTCGGCGCCAGTGTGAGGCGCCAGCGCGTGCCGCTGTCGGTCTCCTTCGTGAAGTCGATCACCGCAGCACCGAAGTAGGAGTTGTCGTAGTTGTAGCCGCCGTCGTCCACGCGGTTCAGGAACTGGAAGGTCGAGGTGTCCTGCCGCTTGTTGTAGATGTAGGTCGGGTCCATGTAGCCCTTGATCTGCAAGCCCTTGAGGCCCAGCGCGTCGCGCGTGTCTTCCAGCGCCTCGGTCTTGAGGGCAATGCGGTTGAACTCCTGCTGCTGGTCAGGCGTCATGCCAGGGGCCGGCGCGGCAGCGGCCTTGGCCTCGGTGTCCTGCAGGCGCTTCTCGAGCTGGTTCACCTTGTCGCGCAACGCACGCAGTTCGTTGAGCAGCTCGGCCGAGCTCTGCGCAGCAGCCGAGAGCGGAAAGGAGGCGGCCAGCGCCGCAGCGATGGCGGTGTACTTCCAGGTGGTCATCTTGTTACTCCTCGACGGGGTTGTTGTGGGACTTGGAACGGAACAGGGGGCACATCACTTTTCACGCTGCGCAGCCGCCATGGCGCGGGTGCGTTCGCGTTCGGCGCGGGCGATCATGTAGCTGGCAACGATGACGCCAATCGACACCAGCACGATGATCACGGTGGCCACGGCATTGACGGTGGGGTTCAGGCCCAGCCGCGCGCGCGAGAAGATCACCAGCGGCATGGTGGTCGAGCCCGGGCCCGACAGGAAGGCCGACAACACCACGTCGTCCAGCGACAGCGTGAAGGTGAGCAGCCAGGCCGACAGCATCGACTGCGTGATCATGGGCAACGTGACCAGCCGGAACACCTGGGCCGGACGCGCGCCCAGGTCCATGGCGGCCTCCTCGAGCTGCGGGTTCAGCTCCTGCAGGCGCGCCTGGATGACCACCGTGGCGTACGCCATGCCCAGCAGCACGTGGCCGAGCCAGATCGTGAACGCGCCGCGCTCGGGAAAGCCGGTCATGCGCTGGAACGACACCAGCATCAGCAACAGCGACAGGCCGACGATGACCTCCGGCATCACCAGCGGCGCGTTGACCATGCCCGAGAAGAGCGTGCGGCCGCGGAAGCGCCGGTACTTGTTCAGCGTGAACGCAGCCAGCGTGCCGAGCACGACCGAGCCGCAGGCGGTGAAGAAAGCGATCTTCATCGACAACCAGAGGCCCGCGATGATCTCGCGGTCGCGCGCCAGCGCCGCGTACCACTTCAACGTGAACCCTTCCCAGACACCCGGCACGGGAGAGTCGTTGAAGGAGTACACGACCAGCGCAACGATGGGCAGGAACAGGAAGGCGTAGCCCAGGAACAGCCAGGTGCGGGCAGCGGCACGGGCGGTGCGGGGGCCGAAGATTGCGCGCGTCATCGGCTGGCCTCCCGGGCTTGCGCCTGGTAGCGGTTGAACAGCGCCAGGGGGATCAGGATCAGCAGCACCACGACCACCGCCACGCTGGAGGCCATGGGCCAGTCGTTGTTGCTGAAGAACTCGTCCCACAGCACACGGCCGATCATCCGGGTCTGCGGCCCGCCGAGCAGCTCGGGGATCACGAACTCGCCCACGCAGGGGATGAACACCGGCATGCTGCCGGC
>CAJYRH010000402.1 GCA_913776795.1 uncultured Pseudorhodoferax sp.
CCGGCGAGCGCATCGCCCCCATCATGAACACCAAGGGCCGCTATGCGGACGACCGCATCATGCGGCGCGTGGATGGCCGCTTCAAGGGCGAGGCCTTCTGGTGCCACGTGACGGGCCGGGCCTTCGATCGGACGGCGCCGCACGCGGCCGGCATCTGGAGCTTCGAAGACCTGAGCGCGCGCCGCAGCGTGCATGCCAGCCTGACACCGCGCGAGCGCGAGATCGCCGCACAGGTGATGCAGGGCCTGACGGCCAAGGAAATCGGCCGCGCGCTGGGCATCAGCCACCGCACGGTGGAGATCTACCGCGCGCGCGTGATGCGCAAGTACGGCGCAGGCTCCACGGCCGAACTGGTGCGCCGGCTGGTCACGCGCTGAGCGCCGCAGATTGGCGTGAGGCGCGCAGTGTCTGCGAAGGCAGCTCGCCGAACAACGCCTTGTAGGCCTGGGAGAAGCGGCCCAGGTGGAAGAAGCCCCACTGGGCTGCCACGTCCTGCACGTGCAGCTGTTCTGCCAGCGTGCCGCGCAACCGGCGCCGGCAGGCGTTGAGCCGCACCGAACGCAGGAAGTCCGCTGGCGAGATGCCCACCGTGCCAAGGAAGTGGTTGTGCAGGGTGCGCGGCGTCAGGTGCAGCCGCGTGCACAGATCGTCCACCGACATCATGGAGTTGAAGGGGTCTGCAGCCATGTCGCGCGCGGCCATCTCCTGGGCCAGCCGCCGCTGCGTGCTGGCCGACGGTGGCTGCCGCGCGGTCTCCCCAGCGCAGCGCGACAGCAGCTGCAGCAGCTGGCCGCCCAGAATCCGCAGGGCGTGCCGCCCCCAGGGCTGGCCGCCCTCCTCGCCCGCGCCCAGCGAGAGCATGGACTCGATGGTCTGGCACAGCGCCACATGCCGGTGCGGCGGCAGTTCGGCGACGCAGACCTGGGCGCTGCCCAACAGGCACGTCAGCCCGGCCGCATCGGATTGCGCCGCCATCCAGTCTTCGTCCAGCACCACGCCATAGATGCCGAAGGACTGCGGCGTGCGCAGCACGAAGCCGGCATCGGCACGCGCGGCGAACACGGCGCGCAACCGGTCGCCGGGCTGCAGCCTGCCGGAAAAATGCAGATCGCCCGCACGGATGCCATCGGGAATGCCGAACCACACCGAGCCAGGCCATGGACGGCAGCGCTGGCTGGTCTGCTGCTCCGTGAACTCGTGGAACACCTGCAGACGCGGTGCTCCGAGCCAGAGCTCGCGCACCATGCCGGTGAAGTGGCCGCACGAAAGCTGGTCGTACTCCTGCCGCCATGACGAGAGGTAGCTGGCGTGCTCGTCCACATCCGCGCTGCGGCGCTGCGTGTAAACGGCGTCCGTGCCCAATGGGCTCGTTGGCATCCGCGTTTCTCCCAGGCGACCCATGGCAGCGTAGACGCAAGACCGATGCCATGGCAGCCCCGTGCCATTGCCGACCACTGCGCATCGTTTTTCCGAAACCGGATAGCGGCGACGACGCCGCCCGGGTTCAATCGGCCTGTCCCTATCTACGGTCCCCGAGGAGTGCCGCCGCGATGAGTGCCATCCCTTCCCACACCGCACCCGCCCCAGCCAAGGGCCATCTGCGACAAGTCCTCGGGCCGCTGCAGCTGTGGGGCATCGCGGTCGGCCTCGTCATCTCGGGTGAATACTTCGGCTGGAGCTACGGCTGGAACACGGCCGGCACGCTGGGTTTCCTGGTCGCAACGGTGCTCGTGGCGGCCATGTACACCACCTTCATCGCCAGCTTCACCGAGCTGTCCACCGCGATTCCGCATGCCGGCGGACCCTTGGCCTATGCGCGGCGCGCCTTCGGCCCCGCGGGCGGCTTCGTTGCGGGCTTTGCCACCCTGGTGGAGTTCGTGTTCGCGCCGCCGGCGATCGCGCTGGCCATCGGCGCCTACCTGAACGTGCAGTTCCCGGGCATCGACCCCAAGATGCTGGCGCTGGGCGCCTACGTGATCTTCATCGGGCTGAACTGGGTCGGCGTCAGCATCGCGGCGACCTTCGAGCTGTTCGTGACCTTGCTGGCCATCTTCGAGCTGCTGGTGTTCATGGGCGTGGTGGCGCCGGGCTGGTCCATGGCCAACTTCGTCGCCAACGGCTGGGCCGGCGGCAGCGTGCTGGACGGCAAGGCCGTCGCCGGCATCTTCGCCTCGATCCCGTTTGCGATCTGGTTCTTCCTGGCCATCGAGGGTGCGGCCATGGCGGCCGAGGAGGCGCGCGACCCGCACCGCACCATACCGATCGCCTACACCACGGGCATCGTCACGCTGGTGGTACTGGCCTTCGGCGTGATGGTGTTCGTCGGCGGCGTGGGCGACTGGCGCCAGCTTGCCAACATCAACGACCCACTGCCGCAGGCCATGAAGGCCGTGGTGGGGGCCTCCAGCGGCTGGCTGCACATGATGGTGTGGATCGGGCTGTTCGGCCTCATCGCGTCCTTCCACGGCATCATCATGGGCTACTCGCGCCAGATCTTCGCGCTGGCCCGTGCCGGCTACCTGCCGCGCTACTTCGCGACACTGAGCCCGCGCTTCGACACGCCGCGCCGCGCGCTGCTGGCCGGCGGCGTGGTCGGCGTGGCGGCCATCTTCAGCGACGAGTGGATCAGCTTCGGCGGACAGACGTTGACGGCCAACATCGTGACCATGGCCGTGCTCGGTGCCATCGTGATGTACCTGGTCTCCATGGCAGCGCTGTTCAAGCTGCGCGCCAGCGAGCCGAGCCTGCACCGGCCCTACCGCGCGCCGTTCTATCCGGTGTTCCCGGCCATCGCGCTGGCGCTGGGCCTGGTCTGCCTGGGCGCCATGATCAGGTTCAACACCCTGCTGACGGTGCTGTTCGGCGTGCTGATGGCCTTGGCCTACGCGTATTTCCGGCTGACGGCCGACCAGCGTGCGACCGCGGCGCACGATAGCCTGGTGTCTGGAGAACTTTGACATGCGCTACCGCACCACCCTCGCCCAACAGGTCTTCGCCTTCGACGACCTGCGCCAGGTGCTGGCCTGCGCGAGCCCCGCCCGTTCTGGCGACTACCTGGCCGGCATCGGCGCAGCCACGGCGCAGCAGCGCATGGCGGCACGCCATGTGCTGGCCGACACGCCGCTCACGCAGTTCCTGAACGAGGCGCTGGTGCCCTACGAGGACGACAACATCACGCGGCTCATCCTGGACACGCACGACACCGCGGCCTTCGCGCCGGTCGCGTCGCTGACGGTGGGCGAACTGCGCAACTGGCTGCTGTCCGACGCGGCCGATGCCGCCAGCCTGGTGGCGCTGGCGCCCGGCCTCACGCCCGAAATGGTGGCGGCCTGCTCCAAGCTCATGCGCAACCAGGACCTGATCGCGGTGGCGCGCAAGTGCTGCGTGGTCTCGCGGTTTCGCAACACCATCGGCCTGCCGGGCCGGATGGCCGTGCGGCTGCAGCCCAACCATCCCACCGACGACCTGCGCGGCGTCGCGGCCTCGACGCTCGATGGCCTGCTCTACGGCGCAGGCGACGCCGTGATCGGCCTGAATCCGGCCTCCGACAGCCTGCCCGTGCTGGGGCGCCTATTGCACATGCTGGACGAGGTCATCACGCGCTTCCAGATCCCCACACAGAGCTGCGTGCTCACGCACGTGACCAACACCCTGCGGCTGATGGACGCAGGCGCGCCGGTCGACCTGGTGTTCCAGTCCATCGCCGGCACCGAGAAGGCCAACCAGTCCTTCGGCGTCACGCCCGCGCTGCTGGACGAAGCCTGCGCGGCCGCACGCGCGCTGGGCCGCGGCACGCTGGGCGACAACGTCATGTATTTCGAGACCGGCCAGGGCAGTGCGCTGTCGGCCGGTGCGCACCATGGCGTGGACCAGCAGACCTGCGAGGCCCGTGCCTATGCGCTGGCGCGCCGCTACCGGCCGCTGCTGGTCAATACCGTGGTCGGCTTCATCGGTCCGGAGTACCTGTACGACGGCAAGCAGATCGTGCGTGCCGGCCTGTAAGACCACTTCTGCGGCAAGCTGCTGGGCCTGCCGCTGGGCGTGGACGTCTGCTACACCAACCATGCCGAGGCCGACCAGGACGACATGGACACGCTGCTGGTGCTGCTGGCCGCGGCCGGCGTGAGCTTCGTGATCGGCGTGCCGGGCGCGGACGACGTGATGCTGAACTACCAGAGCACCTCGTTCCACGACGCGCTGTTCGTGCGCGAGACCATGGGCCTGAAGCGCGCGCCCGAGTTCGAGGCCTGGCTCGCGCGCATGCACCTCACGGATGGCGGTGGAAGGCTGGCGCCCCTGGCGGCCAACCGCATGCTGCAGGACATGGGCCGACTCAACGCACTGGCGGCCCCGGCATGACGCAGCGCGACGACGGCGTCGTTCCCGACCTGTGGCAGGACTGGCGCGCCGCCACGCCCGCGCGCCTCGCGCTCGGCCGCGCCGGCCAGGGCATGCCCACGGAGGAGACGCTGCGCGTCGGCTGGGCCCATGCCATGGCACGCGACGCCATCCACGCCGCGCTCGACACTGGGGCGCTCGGCCAGGCCCTGCAGGCAGAAGGCTGGGACAGCCGCACCGTGCGCAGCTGCGCGGCCGACCGCGCGACCTACCTGCGCCGGCCCGACCTGGGCCGGCAGCTCGATCCCGACGATGCGCGGCAGTTGCGCGCAGCCGCGGCCGGCTGCGACCTGTGCCTGGTCATCGGCGACGGACTCTCCTCGCTGGCCGTCGCCCGCCACGCCGTGCCCTTGCTGGCAGCGCTGCGGCCCCAGCTGCCAGCCGGGCTGCGGCTGGCGCCCGTGGTCATCGCCACCCAGGCGCGCGTGGCGCTGGCCGACGAGATCGGCGAGGCGTTCGGCGCGCAGCTGTCCGCCATCCTCATCGGTGAACGGCCGGGCCTGTCGTCGCCCGACAGCCTGGGCGTCTACCTCACGCACGGCCCGAGGCGTGGCCGCCACGACGCCCAGCGCAACTGCATCTCCAACGTGCGTCCACAAGGCCTGTCCTATGCGGCGGCGGCCTTCAAGCTTGGCTGGCTGGTGCGCGAGTCGCTGCGCCGCGGCCTGACCGGCGTGGACCTCAAGGACGAGAGCGACCTGGCCGTGCTGGACAACGGCGTGCCGCCCGCGCCACCGATGCCTGCCTGATCGCGCAGGCCCGTCCGGCGCGGGTGGTACAACCGGGCCCGACACCACGAGGCCCCAGGAGACCCCCCATGCCCGAGCGCTAACCGCTGCCCGACCTCAACACCCTGCCCGAGGACCTGCGCGCCAAGATCCTCGAAGTGCAGGAGAAGGCTGGCTTCATCCCCAACGTGTTCCTTGCGCTGGCACGTCGGCCGGCCGAGTGGCGCGCCTTCTTCGCCTACCACGACGCCTTGATGGACCCCGAGAGCGTGGGCCGCAGCAGCCCGCTGACCAAGGGCGACCGCGAGATGATCGTCACAGCCACCAGCGCGGCCAACCGGTGCCTGTACTGCGTGGTCGCCCACGGCGCACTGCTGCGCATCTACGAGAAGAAGCCGCTGGTGGCCGACCAGGTCGCCGTGAACTGGCGCAAGGCCGACATCACGCCACGCCAGCACGCCATGCTGGCCTTTGCCACGAAGGTTTGCGAGCGCTCGCACGAGATCGAAGA
>CAJYRH010000403.1 GCA_913776795.1 uncultured Pseudorhodoferax sp.
TACGCCTGCACTGCGCGAGCGCTGTTGTTTTGGCTCAGCGCTGATTTGCCGATGGCTGCCAGAACATAGTCGGGCGTCGCAGCACCGAGGCGCAACCCGCGGCTGCTTTTAAGGGCCTGCTCGTGTCGTTCGGCCCAGCTTTGCACAGCAATGAGATCGTGCCGCACATCGAGACGCTTGGGATTCCTGGCGAGCAGATCTTGCAGTGTGGCCAGCGCACTGTCGTACTGGCCAGCGCGCGCTTGCGCAATCGCCTGCCCATAGGGATCGGCCCAGCTCGGCAGCGCGCAACCGGCCAGCACCATGGCCGCTGCACAGGCCTGCAGATGCAACCGGTAAGGTCTGCGGGCGCTGGTCCGCTTCATGCGAGCGACCGCGCGGGCGGCAGGCCGCGCCGACGCAGGCCCCACACGCCCACCAGCGCAGCGCTGATCAGCGCGACGGTAGTCGGTTCAGGAACCTCGTTGTACAGGCTGTCCTTGTCGATCACGGTCCAGGCCGTGGCACCGGGACCGCGCCAGCCCAGGTCGATCACGCCGGCTTCCAGGCGGTTGAAATACGTCATGTCGATGCCGTAGTAGCCTTTGTCCAGGTACAACCCGTCAAGCCCGTTCATGGCGACCAGTTCATACAGGCCGCGTCCGGTACTTCCAGCCAGCGTTTCGTGCGCCATTCCGACACTGGCGTTCAAGCCGGTCAGGGTGAAGGTGAAACCATCATCGGCGAACACACCGAAATCGTAAACACCTGCTTCGCCGACATAGAGATAGCCGGTAAAGACGGCCGCGTAGTTCAGCTCGCCCCCGCAGTTTGCGAGGCTCAGGGCTTCCGTCTGAAGAGGACAACCGTTCTGGCCTGCAACGATGGGCGCCAGCGCGCGCTGATAGTCCTCGCCCCAGCTGCCGTAGGCACCGCTGGCCTGGGTGTTGTTGTAGATGTTGTTGGCGTAGCTGACCTTGCCCGTGCTGGTCATGGTCTTGATCACGTAGGGGTTGCTGCCCGACACGATGCCGCCGATGTCGCTTGTGGACCAGATGCCGCTACCCCAGCTGTAGACGCCAATGGCCTGTGTCGTACCGTTTTCGTCGGTGTAGAGCTGGGTGCTGAAGTGGGCGTCGTTCTGCACTTTGTACCAGGTACCCGACAGGCCGCCTGCGCTGGTTCCAGTTGGAGCGGCGCCAGTGACCAGGGGATTCAGCGTGACGGCCGCTGCTGCAGCGGCAGACGACAGTACCGCGCCTGCGCACAGCAGGGCCATTTGGAAGAGCTTCTGGCGGAGCGTGGATTCGTTCATTTTCCGTACCTGGTGCTGCTTGGTTTGTATGCAGTCGATTGTGAAAACTTCCGTGGAAGCAACGCGTGAAGAATTTGACGCACCAGGCGCCCGGTGCGGCGCCGCCCAACGGGGCCAGCGAAGACCCGGACGCTCTTTGTGAACATTTGCACGCTTTCGAGCGCGGGTCAGAGCGCCTTCCTACAATCGCCCGCCTTGCACGTCTGCCACCCCCCATACGCCATGCCCCATGGAACCATCGCCATCCGTGGCGCGCGTCAGCACAATCTCAAAAACCTGGACCTCGACATCCGCACCGGCGAGCTGACGGTGGTGACAGGCCCCAGCGGCTCGGGCAAGTCCAGCCTGGTCTTCGACACGCTCTATGCCGAGGGCCAGCGCCGCTATGTCGAGACCTTCTCGGCCTATGCGCGCCAGTTCCTGGACCGAATGGACAAGCCGGCGGTGGACAAGGTGGAAGGTGTGCCACCGGCCATCGCGATCGACCAGACCAACCCGGTGCGCTCCTCGCGCTCCACGGTCGGCACCATGACCGAGCTCAACGACCACCTGAAGCTGCTGTTCGCGCGCGCCGGGCAGCTATTCGACAAGGTGACGGCGCAGCCCGTGCGCCACGACTCGCCCGACAGCATTTACGCCCAGTTGCAGGCGCGCGCGGCGGAGCAGGGCGACCCGCGGCTGGTGCTGACCTTCCCGGTCGAGCTGCCGGCTAACACCTCGGCCGAGCAGGTGGCCGAATGGCTGTCGGCCAGCGGCTTCACACGCATCCAGGCCGAGCGCGAGGTGGCCACGCCGGCCGGCCCGCGCAAGCTGCTCGACGTGGTGGCCGACCGCTTCCGCCTTGCCGGCACCGAGCGCGTGCGCGCGGTCGAGGCCATCGAGACCGCGCTCAAGCGTGGCGCCGGCCGGCTCAACGTCTACGCGCTCGCGGCGGACGCCGAAGCCGTTCCCGATATCTGGCGTTTCTCCACGGGCCTGCACTGCCCCGACAGCGACCTGCGCTATGCGGACCCGATCCCTTCGATGTTCTCGTTCAATTCGCCGGTCGGCGCCTGCGAGGCCTGCCGCGGCTTCGGCCGCGTGATCGGCGTGGACTATGACCTGGTCATTCCGAACGACAAGATGACGCTGCGTTCCGGCGCCATCAAGCCGATGCAGACGCCTGCCTGGCAGGAGGCCCAGGACGACCTGATGCGCCATGCCGAGGCCGCCGGCATCCCGCGCGACACGCCCTACAAGCAGCTGACGGCCGAGCAGAAGCATTGGGTCATCCACGGCTCGCCGAACTGGAACGGCAAGTGGAACCAGCACTGGTTCGGCGTCAAGCGCTTCTTCGAGTACCTGGAGAGCAAGGCCTACAAGATGCACATCCGCGTCTTGCTGTCCAAGTACCGCAGCTACACGCCGTGCGAGACCTGCGGCGGCGCGCGGCTCAAGACCGAGAGCCTGCTCTGGCGCCTGGGCAGCAAGGACGATGCGGACGCCGTGCTCGAACCGGCCAAGCGCTTCATGCCGCAAGGCGTGCAGTGGTCGCGCGCGCAGCTCGAGGCGCTGCCGGGCCTGACGCTGCACGACCTCATGCTGCTGCCGATCGACCGGCTGCGACGCTTCTTCGACCGTCTCTCGACCAGCACCGAGGCCACCGACCAAGGCGAGGCCCAGGCCCTGCGCCTGCTGTTCGAGGAAATCACGACGCGGCTGCGCTACCTGTGCGACGTGGGCATCGGCTACCTCACGCTGGACCGCCAGAGCCGTACGCTGTCGGGCGGCGAGGTGCAGCGCATCAACCTGACGACCGCGCTCGGGACCTCGCTGGTCAACACACTGTTCGTGCTCGACGAGCCCAGCATCGGCCTGCACCCGCGCGACATGCACCGCATCATCGAAGCCATGCAGCGCCTGCGCGATGCCGGCAACACGCTGGTCGTCGTCGAGCACGACCCGGCCGTGA
>CAJYRH010000404.1 GCA_913776795.1 uncultured Pseudorhodoferax sp.
GCAATGGCTGCGCGAACTGGATCTGGTGGCCGTGCGCACCCACTCGGACACGCTGCGCATCCTCGAGCTGCTGCAGCTGCAGGACCGGCTGCGCCTGACCACGCACCACTTCCTCGTCCTGCCGGCCATCGTGCGCGCGACCGACCTGGCGGTGGTGATGCCGCGCAACATCGCCCTGGGATTCGCAGAGCAGGGGGGCTATGCGCTGGTAGAGCCGGCGCTGCCGCTCGCGGAGTTCACCGTGTCCCTGCATTGGAGCCGGCGGCATGCGAACGAGCCGGCGCGCGCCTGGCTGAGGGGCCTGATCGTCGCGCTGTTCGGCAGCACGCCCTGAGATCGGCACCCGGGTTTCCACCGAGCAGGCGGCCCGGCGGCAGCGCGCAGAAGGCGTCGGCCGCGCCCTTAACATCGCGCCCACGCTCGGTTTTGGTGCATGACCGGCGGGGAAGGGCCGCCGTCGGGTGGCATCGACCTTGCTGGTGTGACCGAAACACATCCAGACCCGCCCAGAGGTGCCCCCGCTGCCCATGACCATTCCAAGATTGGCCCTCGCCAACATCACCAAGGCCTACCCCGCCGTCGTGGCCAACAGCGATGTGTCGCTGACCGTGATGCCCGGCGAGACCCATGCGGTGCTCGGCGAGAACGGCGCCGGCAAGTCCACGCTGATGAAGATCATCTATGGCTCGGTCAAGCCCGACCAGGGCACCGTGACCTTCGACGGCCGCGAGGTGCACATCCGCAACCCGCAGGAGGCGCGCGCCTTGGGCATCAGCATGGTGTTCCAGCACTTCAGCCTGTTCGACACGCTGACCGTGGCAGAGAACGTCTGGCTGGGGCTGGACAAGCACCTGAAGCTGGCCGAGGTCACGCAGCGCATCACGGCCAAGGCCGGCGAGTACGGTCTGGACATCGACCCCACGCGGCCCGTGCACACGCTGTCGGTCGGCGAGATGCAGCGGGTGGAGATCATCCGCGCACTGCTGACCGACCCCAAGCTGCTGATCCTGGACGAGCCCACGTCCGTGCTGACGCCGCAGGCGGTCGAGAAGCTGTTCGTGGTGCTCAAGAAGCTCGCGGCCGAAGGCTGCAGCATTCTGTACATCAGCCACAAGCTGCACGAGATCCGTGAGCTCTGCACGGCCTGCACGGTGTTGCGCGGCGGCAAGGTCACGGGGGTCTGCAACCCGCGGGACGAGAGCAACGCCTCGCTCAGCCGGCTCATGATCGGCGCCGAGCCGCCGGCCCTGCAGCACCGCGAGAGCAAGGCTGGCGCCACCGTGCTGCAGGTGCAGGGCCTCACGCTGGCGCGCGAGGACCAGTTCGGCGTGGACCTGGAGGGCATCGCCCTGAACGTGCGCGCGGGCGAAGTGGTCGGCATCGCGGGCGTCTCGGGCAACGGGCAGAAGGAACTGCTCTACGCGCTGTCGGGCGAGGACTGCCGTGCGCAGCCTGCCATGGTGCGCATCTTCGGCCAGGACGCGGCCCGCCTGCGGCCCGGCCGGCGGCGCGCGCTGGGCCTGCATTTCGTGCCGGAAGAACGGCTGGGCCGCGGTGCCGTGCCCACGCTGAGCCTGGCGCACAACCTCCTCCTCACGCGCAACGACGCCGTGGGCAGGAGCGGCTGGATCCGCGTGCGCCGGCTGGCCGAGCAGGCGCGCGAGACGATCGCGCGCTACAAGATCAAGGCCGGCGGGCCGCAGTCGGCGGCCAAGTCGCTGTCGGGCGGCAACCTGCAGAAGTTCATCGTCGGGCGCGAGATCGACGCCAGTCCCAAGCTGCTGATCGTCTCGCAGCCGACCTGGGGCGTGGATGTGGGTGCGGCCGCGCAGATCCGTGCCGCCATCCTCGCGTTGCGCGACGCGGGCTGCGCCGTGCTCGTGGTCAGCGAAGAGCTGGACGAGCTGTTCGAGATCAGCGACCGTCTGTACGTGATCGCCAAGGGCCGGCTGTCGCCATCGGTGGCGCGTGCGCAGGCGACCGTGCCGCAGATCGGTGAATGGATGTCGGGCCTGTGGACCGGGGAGGCGCAGCATGCTCAAGCTTGAAGCCCGACCCGAACCCTCGAAGTTCTGGAGCTTCGGTTCGCCGCTGCTGGCGCTCGCGATCACGGTGCTGATCGGCACGGCGCTGTTCATCGCGCTGGGCAAGGACCCGCTGCGCGGCCTGGGTGTGTTCTTCTGGGAGCCGCTGCGCAACGCCTATGCGCTGGGCGAACTCATGGTCAAGGCCACGCCGCTGCTCATCATCGCGCTGGGGTTGGCGGTGTGCTTCCGCTCCAACGTGTGGAACATCGGCGCCGAAGGGCAGTTCGTGATCGGCGCCATCTGCGCAGGCTGTGTCGCCTTGACGGCCGGCAAGGGCAGCTCGGGGTGGATCGTCGTGCCGATTCTCTTGGCCGGCGTCCTGGGCGGCATGCTTTGGGCCGGCATCGTGGCGCTGCTGCGCGACCGCTTCAACGCGAGCGAGATCCTCGTGAGCCTGATGCTGGTCTACGTGGCGATCCAGTTCCTGGGCTACCTCGTGCAGGGGCCGCTCAAGGACCCGATGGGCTACAACTTCCCGCAGAGCAAGACCTTCGAGGCCGTCACGCAGATCCCGCGGCTCATGAAGGGCTCGCGCGTGAGCATCGGCCTCGTCATCGCGCTGCTCGGCGCGGGCGCGCTGTGGGTGTTTCTGTTCCGCACGCGGGCCGGTTTCGCGCAGCAGGTCGGCGGCCTGGCGCCGGCCGCGGCGCGCTACGCGGGCTTCTCGTCGCGGCGCGCGCTGTGGATCGCGCTCTTGACCTCGGGCGGCGCGGCGGGCCTGGCCGGTGCGCTCGAGGTGGCCGGCCCGATCGGCCAGCTCACCCCCTATGTGCCGGCGGGCTACGGCTTCGCAGCCATCATCGTGGCCTTCGTCGGCCGCCTGCATCCCGTCGGCATGGTGTTCTCAGCCATCCTCATGAGCATGTTCTACATCGGCGGCGAGCTCGCGCAATCGCGCCTGGGCCTGCCCAAGTCGCTCACCGGCGTGTTCCAGGGCCTGTTGCTGTTCACGCTGCTGGCCTGCGACACGCTGATCGCGTACCGCGTGCGCTTCACCGGCCTGCGGAGGGCTGCGTGATGGACGCTTACGCACTCCTGCTGGCGGCCACGCTCAACGCGGGCACGGTGCTCGCGCTCGCTGCGCTGGGCCTGCTCATCAACGAGAAGGCCGGCATCATCAACCTGGGCGCCGAGGGCATGATGCTGTGCGCCGCCATCGCCGGCTTCGCGGCCGCCGTGCACAGCGGCAGCACCTGGGTGGGCTTTGCAGCCGGCATGGCGGCCGGCGCGGTCATGGCGGCCGCCTTCGGCGTGCTCGTGATCTGGTTCAACACCAACCAGTACGCCACGGGCCTGGCGCTGAGCCTGTTCGGCAGCGGCTTCTCGGCCTTCGTGGGCGTGGGCTACGTGCAGGAAAAGCTGCCGCCTTCGCCGCAGTACGCGATTCCCGTGCTGGCCGACATCCCGTGGTTCGGGCCGGCACTGTTCCGCCACCATCCCATGGTCTACATCGCCGTGCTGTTCACGTTCGCGCTGATCTGGTTCCTGATGCGCACACGCGCGGGCCTGGTGCTGCGCTCGGTCGGCGAATCGCCCGAGTCGTCCCATGCACTGGGCTACCCGGTGCGGCGCATCCGCTTCCTCGCGGTGCTGGCCGGTGGCGCGCTGTGCGGCCTGGCGGGCAGCTACCTGTCGGTGGTCTACACGCCGCTGTGGGTCGAGGGCATGGTGGCCGGCAACGGCTGGATCGCGCTGGCGCTGACGACGTTTGCCACCTGGCGGCCCGCGCGCGTGCTGCTAGGCGCGTACCTGTTCGGCGGCGTGGGCCAGCTCGGCTTCTTCCTGCAGAGCCAGGGCGTGCAGGTGCCCAGCCAGTTCCTGTCGATGCTGCAGTACCTCGCGCCCGTGGTGGTGCTCGCCATCATCTCGCGCAACCCCGCATGGATCCGGGCCAACATGCCCAACTCCATCGGAAAGCCGTTCTACCCCGGCTCATAATCGGGCCGCCTTTTTTCGTTGACACCTCCGGAGAATCCATGACCGACCAGAAGAAACGTTCGATGCTGCGCGTGGCTGCGCTGAGCGCGATGGCCGCCGCCGCGCTGGCCGCCTGCGGCAAGAAGGAAGAGCCCGCGCCCGCCCCGGCACCGGCCGCTGCCGCACCGGCGCCCGCGCCCAAGGCCGAGCCGCTCAAGATCGCATTCGCCTACGTCGGCCCGGTCGGCGACGGCGGCTGGACCTTCGCGCACGACAACGCCCGCAAGGCGCTGGAGAAGGAGTACGGCGACAAGATCGTTACCAGCTTCGTCGAGAAGGTGCCCGAGTCGGCCGATGCCGAGCGCGTGTTCCGCGACCTCGTGGGCCAGGGCAACAAGCTGATCTTCGGCACCACCTTCGGCTACATGGAGCCCATGCTCAAGGTCGCGCCCGACGCCACCGACGTGAAGTTCGAGCACGCCACCGGATACAAGACCGCGCCCAACCTGCGCACCTACGACAGCCGCACCTACGAGGGCGCCTACATGGCCGGCGTGATCGCGGGCGCCATGACCAAGAGCAACACGCTGGGCGTGGTCGCTTCGATCCCAATTCCCGAAGTGGTGCGCAACATCAACAGCTTCACGCTGGGCGCGCAGTCGGTGAACCCCAAGGTCACGACCAAAGTGGTCTGGGTCAACGAGTGGTTCAATCCGCCGAAGGAGACCGAGGCGGCCACCGCGCTGATCAACGGCGGCGCCGACGTGCTGATGCAGAACACCGACTCGGCCGCTGTGCTCAAGACCGCGCAGGACAAGGGCAAGCGCGCCTTCGGCTGGGATTCGGACATGACGGCCTACGGCCCGCAGGCCCACCTGGGCTCGGCCATCATCAACTGGGCGCCCTACTACATCAAGGCCACCAAGGACGCGCTGGAAGGCACCTGGTCCACGGGCGCAGTCTGGTGGGGCGTGAAGGAGGGCGCGATCGACATGGTTTCCATCGCCGAGGACGTGCCGGCCGAGACCAAGGCCAAGATCGACGAGATCAAGAAGGGCCTGAAGGACGGCACGTTCTCGATCTGGAAGGGCCCGATCGTCGACAACGCCGGCAAGGAAGTCGTGGCCGCCGGTGCCGTGGCCGACGACCAGTTCCTGTCGGGCGTGAAGTTCTACGTCAAGGGCGTGGAAGGCAAGGTGCCGGGCGACAAGTAAGCCGGGCCTGCACCGTGGACGGCCGCCTTCGGGCGGCCGTTTGCTTTGGGTCTGCACCGCCAACGCAGCGGTATTACAATTTTGAGCAGTATTACCCTGCAGTGGAGGCCGCCATGCATCCGGCGTTGACCGTCAAAAGCCAAGTCACGGTGCCCAAGGAAATTCGCGAGTTCCTGGGCATCGGTCCTGGCGAACGTCTGAAGTTCGAGCCCATGGCCGACGGGCGCGTCGCCATCACGCCGGCCCAGCCGCGCAAGCGCGCGGAGCCCGATCCCTTCGAGCGCATGAAAGGCAGCGGCAAGGCGGGCGTGACCACCGAGAAGGTCATGCGCGCCACACGCGGCGCCGACTGGAACAAATAGCCATGGTTCTCGTGGACAGCAACGTGCTGATCGACGTGATCACGCAGGACCCGGTGTGGTGCGACTGGTCGCTCGCGCAGCTGCGCGCGGCACGTGCGCGCGACAAGCTGACGATCAATGTCCTGGTCTACGCTGAGGTCGTGGTGGCGTATGACGCCATGGAGGAACTCGATGCCTTCCTCAAGCCCACGGGCATCGCGCTCTCGCCGCTGTCCGCCCAAGCGGCGTTCATCGCCAGCCGTGCCTTCATGCGGTACCGCGCAGCCAAGGGCAGCAAGACGGGCGTGTTGCCCGATTTCTTCATCGGCGCGCAGGCGCAAGCCGAGGGCTGGACACTGCTGTCGCGCGATGCCACACGGTACCGGCGCTACTTCCCGAAGGTCGATCTGATCAGCCCTGCTTGAAGGCCGTTCGCAGCGCATGCGCTTACGCTTTAGAGTTGCACCATGACATCCCACGCCCCGAACTTCTCCGCCATTCCGGCACAGCGCCTGCCCGAACTGCTGCGCGGCATGCCCAAGGCCGAGCTGCACATGCACATCGAAGGCTCGCTGGAGCCCGAGCTGATCTTCGCGCTGGCGCAGCGCAACGGCGTGTCCATTCCCTACGCGAGCGTCGAAGACCTGCGCCGCGCCTATGCCTTCACCAACCTGCAGAGCTTCCTGGACATCTACTACGCGGGCGCCTCGGTGCTGCTGAAAGAGCAGGACTTCTACGACATGGCCTGGGCCTACCTGCAGCGTGCCGCGGCCGACCACGTCATCCGGACCGAGATGTTCTTCGACCCGCAGACGCACACGGCGCGCGGCGTGGCCATGGAGACCGTGGTGAACGGCCTGCACCGTGCCTGCGTCGACGCGCAGGCGCGGCTGGGTGTGAGTGCCGACCTGATCCTGTGCTTCCTGCGACACCTTAGCGAGGAAGATGCGTTCGAGACGCTGGAGCAGGCGCTGCCGTTCCGCGACAAGTTCATCGGCATCGGCCTGGATTCCAGCGAGGTCGGCCACCCGCCCGAGAAGTTCGCGCGTGTGTTCGCGCGCTGCCGCGAACTGGGCTTGCACCTCGTCGCGCATGCGGGCGAGGAGGGGCCGCCGGCCTATGTCTGGACGGCGCTCGATCTGCTGAAGGTCGAGCGCGTCGACCACGGCGTGCAGAGCACCAGGGACCCGGCACTGATGCGCCGCCTCGCGGCCGACCGCATCCCGCTGACCGTGTGCCCGCTGTCCAACCTCAAGCTCTGCGTGTTCCCCGATCTGTCGCAGCACAACCTGGGCGCGCTGCTCGATGCCGGCCTGGTGGCCACGGTGAACTCCGATGACCCGGCCTACTTCGGCGGCTACATGAACGAGAACTTCCTGCAGACCTTCGCGGCCACGGGGCTCACGGTGCAGCAGGCTTTCCAGCTCGCGGACAACAGCTTCGTGGCGAGCTTCGCCACGGCGGCGCAGAAGCAGGCCTGGCGCGACCAGTTGCAGGCCCACTTCGCCGGGTTCTGAACGTTTGGTGGACCTGCTGATCGATCCCCAGTCCATCGCCCCGCATCTGCCTGCCGCCACGTACGCCCGTGGCCTGCAGGTCTACCTGAACCAGGGCGTGCTAGAGCACCAGTTGCGTGCCGAGAGCGCGCAGCGCTGGCAGGTGGACGGCATGGTGCGCGGCAGCGAACGCGAACCGTACGACACCAGCCTGGTCATGGAACTGGGCGACGACGGCCGCGTGCTGCGCTTCGATGCGACCTGCTCCTGCCCGGTGGAGCGGCGTTGCAAGCACGCGGTGGCGTTGGCGCTGAAGGCCGCCTATGCCGCGGGCGCCGTTCGCCGCCCCGCCACGCCGGACGCCAGACCGGCGCCACCGCCGGCCCCGGCCCTCCCGCGGGCAGAGGCAGCGATGCATGCCTGGCTGGACCTGTTCGACACCGCGCCCGTGGATGCGGCGGTCCCCACAGTCCCCGCCCACGCCGACGTACCGCTGTACCTGCTGTCGGCGGCGCAACCGGCCGCGCACGGCACGCGCGAGCCGCCCCGCCTTCAGCTGGCCTGGCAGGTGTCGCGCGCGCTCAAGCGCGGTGGCTGGTCCAAGCCCAAGGCGCCCGGGTACGACGCCTTGCTGCGCATTCCCGCGCTGGCCAGCGCCCAGCCCAACGACGACCGCGAGTGCGTGCGTTTGATCCAGTCCCTGGGCGCGCAGCGCCACTACCACGGCACAGCCCACAGCGGGATCGTCGACGGCGCCATCGGCACCCTGGCCGTGCAGGCCGCCGCGCGTACCGGCCGGCTGTTCGCGCTGCTCGAGTCGGGCGAGATGGGCGAGACCCCGCTGCGCTGGGGGCCGCCGCGCCGCATGCTGTGGCAATGGCAGGAAACCAGGCAGCCGCGTGGGGCCGAGAGCCTGTGGGTGCTGCACGCCGGCGTGGCGGAGCAGGGTGCCGATCCCGAGGCGCCGGACGCCCGGCCGGCGCCGCGCACGGGTGTCTACGGCGCCCAGTCGCCGCTGTACCTGGACCTGGAAGACCGCTGCTGCGGCCCGGTGGAGAGCCCGGGCCTGGACACGGCCCAGCTGCGCCTGCTGCTGGCCGCGCCGCCGCTGCCGCAGTCGGCCTTCGGCGACGACCAGAGCCGCCTGCTTGAACGCCTGGCCGGCCTGCCGCTGCCGCCCGTGGTGCCACCGCCCGAACGCTGGCCGCAGGTACCGCCCGTGCCCTGCCTGCGGCTGGCGCGCGTGCCGGCCGCCGAGCGTGCCCAGCGCGGCCTGCTGCGTGCCACGCTGGACTTCGACTACGCCGGCCTGCGCGGGCATTGGTTCGTGCCGCAGGCCCAGGTGCTGGTGGCGCACGCCGGCCGCCGCGTGCTGCTGACCCGCGATGTCGCGGCCGAGCGGGGCGCCGAGGCGCGCCTGCAGGCCCTGGGGCTGGTGGGCGATGCGGTATCGCGCTTCCACCTGCCGGCCGCCAGCATGGTCTGGCTGGATTGGGCGATGGACGATTGGGGACCGCTGCGCGCCGCCGGCTTCGACGTGCAGGCCGATGCGGATCTCGACGGCTTCGTGGAGCAGGCCGACGCGCTGCTCGTGCAGGTGGCCTCGCCGCCGGCCGGCCACGACGACACCGCGCTCGAAGATGCCTTGCGTGCCGGCACGGATGTGGCCTGGTTCGACCTCTCCCTGGGCATCGCCATCGACGGGGCACGCCACAACGTGCTGCCCTGGTTGCCGGCGCTGCTGCGGCAGGTGCGCTACACCAACGGCGGCCCGCAGATGCCGCCATGGCTGTGGCGCGAGCAGCTCGACGGCCGTTGGCTGCGCCTGCCCTCCGAACCGCTGCAGCCCTGGCTGCAGGCGCTGCTGGACCTGGTGGGCGAGCGCCCCGAACGCGATCTGGATGCCGATGCATTGCGGCTGTCGCGGCTGGAAGCCCTGCGCATGGGTGTGCTGCTGGGCGAGGGCGCGGTGTGGGAGGGGGCCGAGGGACTGCGCCAGCTGCTGCGCGAACTGCGCAGCGGCGCGCCCCCGGCCGTCGCGCCGCCCGCAGGGCTGCGTGCGCAACTGCGACCCTACCAGCAGCAGGGACTGAACTGGCTGCAGTTCCTGCGCCGCGCCGGTCTCTCCGGCCTGCTGGCCGATGACATGGGACTGGGCAAGACGCTGCAGACGCTGGCCCATCTGCTGCGCGAACACGAGGACGGCCGGCTCGACCGGCCCAGCCTGGTGCTGGCCCCGGTCAGCGTGCTGGGCAACTGGCGACGCGAGGCCGAGCGCTTCGCGCCCGCGCTGCGCACGCGCGTGTGGCACGGTGCCGACCGGCACAAGGCCGACTTCTCGGGCTGCGACCTGGTGGTGGCGCCGTACTCGCTGCTGCAGCGCGACCGCGAACGCTGGCTGGGCCAGCGCTGGCACCTGGTGGTGCTGGACGAGGCCCAGCACATCAAGAACGCCAGCACCCAGGCCGCGCAGGTGGCGGCCTCGCTGCAGGCACGCCAGCGCCTGTGCCTTTCGGGCACGCCGATGGAGAACCACCTGGGCGAGCTCTGGAGTCTGTTTCACTTCCTGATGCCGGGCTTTCTCGGGAGCCAGGCGCGCTTTCGCGAGGTGTTCCGCCAGCCGATCGAGAAGCATGCGGACACGCAGTGCCTGGCGCTGCTGCGCCGGCGCATCGCGCCGTTCATGCTGCACCGGACCAAGGCGGCCGTGGCGACCGAGATGCCCGCGCGCACCGAGAGCATCACGTCGGTCACCCTCGACGGCGCCCAGGCCGACCTGTACGAGACGATCCGGCTGGCGACCGAAAAGTCGGTACGCGCCGCGCTGGCGGACAAGGGCCTGACAAGGGCGCAGATCCACGTGCTGGATGCGTTGCTCAAGCTGCGGCAGGTGTGCTGCGACCCGCGGCTGGTCAAGGCCACGGCCGGTGTCGCCAAGGCCGCGGGCTCGGCCAAACTGGACCTGCTCATGCAGATGCTTGCAGAACTGCTGGAAGAAGGCCGGCGCGTGCTGCTGTTCTCGCAGTTCACGGGCATGCTGGCGCTGATCGAGGCCGCGCTGCGCGAGCGCGGCATCCCGTTTGCCACGTTGACCGGCCAGACACAGCAGCGCGACACCGTGATCGGGCGCTTCACCAGCGGCGCGGTCCCGCTGTTCCTGATCAGCCTGAAGGCCGGCGGTACCGGGCTGAACCTGCCCCAGGCCGACACCGTGATCCACTACGACCCCTGGTGGAACCCGGCCGTGGAGGAGCAGGCCACGGCGCGCGCGCACCGCATCGGCCAGCAGCGCCAGGTGATGGTCTACAAGCTGGTGGCCGAGGGCACGATCGAGGAGCGCATTCTGGCGCTGCAGGCACGCAAGGCGGCGCTGGCGCAGGGCCTGCTGCACGGAGCGGCGACGCGCGATGCGCCGCTGTTCACCGAGGACGACGTGGCCGAGTTGCTGCGGCCGATCGGGTGACCGGGCATCACGGCAGCGCCCGGTAGAAGTCGTGTGTGGCGCACACGCCGCCCTGCGGCCACAGCGCGTAGCCCGGGATCACGCCGCAGGACTGCCAGCCGAGCCGGCGGTACAGGCGTTCGGCATCGGAACCGTCCACGGTGTCGAGCACCAGCAGCGTCCTGCCACAGTCCCGCGCCAGGGCCTCGGCCGCGCGCACGAGGGCCGCGCCGATGCCGAGCCGGCGTGCGCGGCGGTGCACCAGCATCTTGGCCAGGTCGGCGCGGTGCGGCTGGTTGTCGGGCTGGGCCAGCACCAGATGCACCGTGCCGGCGAGGCCCTGCGCATCCTCGGCCACGAGCAGGCCGCGTTCGCCGCGTGCCACCCTCTCGGCCACGCGCTGCCAGAAGGCCAGGGCCCGGTCCGGCGACAACGGGTGCATGAAGCCGACCGAGGCGCCGCCGTCGACACAGTCGATCAGCAGATCCGCTAGGCCCCGGCATGAATCCGCGTCGAGCTGCTCCACGCGGTGGATCTGGAATGCAGGGGTCAGTTCATGTGCCGGCGCGCGCCGGGCCTTCGTTGACGAGGACAACGGCATAGCGCGCCGGCCTGCGCGTGGGGTTGCGGTAGACGATGGGACGGTCCAGCGCATGGGCCAGGCAGTCGCCCGTGGCCAGATCGTGCGCGGCCTCGCCCAGTCGGATCTGCATGCGGCCTTCCAGCACCCAGATCTGCTGGTGCACGCGCGGGCTGCGCAGGCCCGTTTCGTAAGCCACCTGCGCTCCGGCGGGAAACGCGACCTCGACGATCCGGATGGGCCAACCTGCCGGGGAAACGTTGCGGCGCAGGTAGCCCGATGCCGGATCGCGCCACAGCGGCTGGGCGGCCAGGCGCGCCACGGGTTCTGCCGCTGCGCCAGGCGCCGCTTCGAACAGCGCGACCAGCGGCACGCCCAGGCCCGAAGCCAGGCGTTCCAGCAGCACGGCCGTGGGGCTGCTCTCGCCGCGTTCGATCAGCGAGATCATGGAGCGGCTCACACCGCAGTGGCCGGCGAGCGCGTCGAGCGACAGGCCGCGCGCGGCGCGAAGCTGGCGCACCTGCTCGGCGATGCGCTCGTGCAGCGATGGGATGGTGTCGTCCGTCATGTTGGACGTTTATTCCAACATGTTGGATGACATGGCAAGCGGCTTGCAGTGTTGGTGGACAATGCTGGCTCCTCATTCCAGTCCCTGGTGGACATCCCATGAAGAGCGTCACTTCTAAAATACGCAGCAGCGGCCTCGGCCGCGCTTTCATTTCTGCCGACCGCTGCACGGCACAACCCCTTTCTTCCGCGCTGTCGCGCAGGCACCTGCTGGCCACCGTCGCCAGCGTCTGCCTGCCCGGCCTGGGTGGCATGGCCATGGCGCGCGACCCGCTCAAGATCGGCTTCGTGTACGTGGCGCCGCTCACCGACGCCGGCTGGGTGCGCCAGCACGAGGAGGGCCGCAAGGCCGTGCAGGCCGCATTGGGCAGCCAGGTGCAGACCCGCTACGTGGAGAACGTGGCCGAGGGTCCGGACGCCGAGCGTGTGATCCGCGAGCTTGCGCAACAGGGCTGCGGCCTGATCTTCACGCCGAGCTTCGGCTACATGGAGCCCACCTTGAGGGTGGCGCGCGATTTCCCCGAGGTGCGCTTCGAGTCCATCACGGGCTACAAGACGGCTGCCAACGTCGCGACGGCCAATGCGCGGCACTACGAGGGCCGGTATCTGGCCGGGGTTGCGGCCGGGCGCATGACCAAGACCGGCACGTCGGGCTATGTGGCCGGCTTCCCGATCCCCGAGGTGCTGCAGGGCATCAATGCGTTCACGCTGGGCATGCGCTCGGTGGCACCGCAGGCGCGCGTGCGCCTGGTCTGGCTGCAGGCCTGGTTCGATCCGCCGCGCGAGCGCGACGCGGCCATGACGCTCATGAACCAGGACGCCGACGTGATGGTGTTCCATACCGGCTCGGCCGCCGTGATGGCTGCGGCGCAGGAACGGGGCCAGCTTGCCATCGCCTACCACTCCGACATGCGCAAGACCGGGCCCGACGCACAACTGCTGGCCGTGCGCCACGAGTGGGGGGATTACTACACGCGCCGCGCACGCGCCGTGCTGGATGGCAGCTGGAAGACCGGCAACGTCTGGGGCGGCGTGCGCGAAGGCATGGTCCGTGTGGGCGACTTCGGCCCGCGCGTGCCCA